>NZ_LWFE01000716.1:0-296 GCF_001635675.1 Oleiphilus sp. HI0061
CATAATATTGACATAATAGCTTTGGTCTTTGAGCTGTGAAACGAGTTCGTCGTCTGGATTAGCGCGGTCTTCACCAAATACGTGATCAGCTAGAGGTAGCATGCCGTAAAGAAAAACCACAGTAAACCAAAGCCAAAGGCCATAACCGGTTTCAACGGCAGCATAAGCGGAGGCTAAAGGAATCATTGGCGTAAGGATAGAGAGTAAGTACCAGTAGCGTTTGCTACGGATCCATGCGCCAGTTTGCTGAGGGTAAACGGTAGTGTTCATAATACGCTCTCTTGTTTTTCTTATAG
>NZ_LWFE01000717.1:0-366 GCF_001635675.1 Oleiphilus sp. HI0061
ATATGCAGGGAAGCCTTCGTTCCAAATAAAACCACCCTGTTTCTTCGCCATTATTAGTAGGGTTGTAACCTACTGGGTATATCATGTATTTCGCATTAGCAGCATTAACTTTTGGCTTAGTGGCAGGGCTGAAACCGGGGCCTTTAGGTGTGTTTGTGATTCATCAAACCATGTCAAAAGGTAATTACAATGGGTTTATGGCTAGCCTTGCACCTATTGTAACCGATGGGCCAATTATACTTCTGGCATTGCTGTTAACGTTGCAGCTTAATGATATAGGCTTGTTTATCTCTGCGATTTCTGTCTTTGGCTCTATGTACCTAGCTCTTATTGCATACAAAATACTTAAAACTCCAAACAACATCG
>NZ_LWFE01000718.1:0-396 GCF_001635675.1 Oleiphilus sp. HI0061
TTACAGTATTGTTGAAACGGCAAAGGCAAATGACCTTGTGCCATTCGATTATCTTCATTATCTATTGAAAGCACTTAGTAAAAGAGATCAGCAAGCAGAAATGGAAGATCTGCTGCCATGGAATGTCATACTAAATCATTAGATTCTTGGATATGTGCGCTTCGCCTTACGTTTACATCCGTTTTGCATTATTTGGACAAAACAGCGTACAAGAGAGTGAGCTAAAAGATCATACCCAATGTCGTCTTGGGAAGTATCTAATGTCAGATAAGGGCCAGTCGCTAAGTTCCAAAAAACGCTTCAAAGACCTATATGAAGATGTTCATCCGAAAGTACACGCGAAGGGTATAGAGATCTATAAGCTTGCACGAGCAGGCGCTGAACCATTATCTCTAC
>NZ_LWFE01000719.1:0-624 GCF_001635675.1 Oleiphilus sp. HI0061
CACAAAAGACGATTCACCACCGAGAACACAGAGCGGCCAGCGGCCTGCACAGAGAAAAGGTAAAAAAATTTATAGTGTGTCTCAATCTTTTCCTCTGTGCAGCGAAGCGCTCGGTGTCCTCTGTGGTTCAAATGTTATATCCCTTAAAGATCAAAACACAAAAGACGGTTCACCACCGAGAGCACAGAGAGGCCTGCGGCCTACACAGAGAAAAGATTAAAGCTTTCATTTAGAAGTGTCTCAATTCCTTCCTCTGTGCAGCGAAGCGCCCGGTGTCCTCTGTGGTTCATCGGTTTATCCCTTAAAGATCAAAACACAAAAGACGATTCACCACCGAGAACACAGAGCGGCCTGCGGCCTACACAGAGAAAAGATAAAAAGCTTTTTTTAGATGTGTCTCAATTCCTTCCTCTGTGCAGCGAAGCGCCCGGTGTCCTCTGTGGTTCAAATGTTTATCCCTTAAAGATCAAAACACAAAAGCAGGTTCACCACAGAGTGCACAGAAAGGCCTGCGGCCTACACAGAGAAATAAAAATATCAAAGCCGTCATAAGCAAGATCCTATCACTCGTGTTATTCTGTCTATTATCTAGATCATAAAATGACAAAGCCACTGAAACGGTTT
>NZ_LWFE01000720.1:0-284 GCF_001635675.1 Oleiphilus sp. HI0061
CACAGAGAGGCCTGCGGCCTACACAGAGAAAAGATTAAAGCTTTCATTTAGAAGTGTCTCAATTCCTTCCTCTGTGCAGCGAAGCGCCCGGTGTCCTCTGTGGTTCATCGGTTTATCCCTTAAAGATCAAAACACAAAAGACGATTCACCACCGAGAACACAGAGCGGCCTGCGGCCTACACAGAGAAAAGATAAAAAGCTTTTTTTAGATGTGTCTCAATTCCTTCCTCTGTGCAGCGAAGCGCCCGGTGTCCTCTGTGGTTCAAATGTTTATCCCTTAAAGA
>NZ_LWFE01000721.1:0-493 GCF_001635675.1 Oleiphilus sp. HI0061
ATTGGTCCAAAGATTATGGAGCGTTTGGAAGCTATTGCACCAAACCTTGATTTAACCGTAGATTTTGGTTGGTTATTCTGGGTAGCAACGCCACTATTCCTATTGCTTGATTTCTTCTATGGCATTGTATTGAACTGGGGTTTTGCAATTATTCTAGTGACTGTTTGTGTTAAGGCTTTGTTCTTCAAGTTGTCGGCTGCAAGTTATCGTTCTATGGCGAATATGCGTCGGGTAGCACCTAAGCTACAAGCTTTAAAAGAACAGTATGGCGATGATCGTCAGAAGATGTCTCAAGGAATGATGGAGCTCTATAAGAAAGAGAAAATTAATCCTCTTGGTGGTTGTCTGCCTATTCTTGTTCAGATGCCTGTATTTATCGCTTTATACTGGGTTTTGATGGAGAGTGTTCAATTACGCCATGCTCCATTTATGTTCTGGATTCACGATCTATCGGTAATGGATCCTTACTTCATTCTGCCGATTCTGATGGGTG
>NZ_LWFE01000722.1:0-2293 GCF_001635675.1 Oleiphilus sp. HI0061
TGCCGCAGATGTCCTTTCAAGCGGATGGAATAAGCAGGTGACACAATTGGGTCTTAGCGGAATGACGCTTAATTTAATGCTTAACTCAGTGCTAGAAGAGAACCCGGACGGCTTGAATCTTTATTTTGAGGCTGGACACTTTCGTTTGCTAAATCCAAGTCATGAAGGGCGGATTCGTGAATCATTGAGTAAAGAAGTGGCACAAGGGCGAAATATTACTTTCTTCGAGGGCTTAAAGCCCGAACACGAGTCGCCGATGATGTGGCGTGAACGCGTGAAAGCGGAAATGGGGGAGCAAGCAAAACTGAGTGTTGAAAATGACCCCTATGTCCAACAGATGATTAGAGAGTTTGATGGTGTGTTGATTGAAAATAGCATTAAAGCTTTAGGGCAGATTATTTAATAAAATATGATCGCGTGCAGTTGCCTTCTGAAGACGCTCTGCACAATAGTAAGTGGAGAAAAATATGATTGGTGGAAACTTGGGCGATATTATGAAGCAAGCCCAAAAAATGCAAGAAGAGCTTCAAAAGCAGCAAGAAGAAGCTGCGAATGCAGAAGTGATGGGTGAATCCGGTGCTGGCTTGGTGAAGGTTGTGATGAATGGTCGTCATGATGTTATTAAGGTTGAGCTAGATGACACTGTGTTGAGTGAAGATAAAGAGTTTTTGGAAGATTTACTTGCTGCAGCAGTAAATGATGCGGTAAGAAGGATCGAAGAAAAGAACAAAAATGCAATGTCAGGCTTAGCGGAAGGTATGGGCTTCCCTCCTGGCTTCAAAATGCCGTTCTAACGATCGACTTTTAATGCAATTGTGGATGAAATAAGAGTATGACTTTCGGTCCTGTTATTGATGAGCTGATTGAGTCACTAAGAGTTTTGCCTGGAGTAGGGCAGAAGTCTGCCCAGCGAATGGCTCTGTCGCTGTTGGATGAAAAACCCAATGGTGCCCAGCGTTTGGCTAATTCCTTGTCGCATGCTTTGGAAGCAGTAGGCGAGTGTGTGGGGTGTCGAACCTTAAGTGAAAGTGAGTATTGTCATATCTGTCAGGACGCTCAGCGGGAACACAACACTTTATGTGTTGTCGAATCTCCCTCTGATTTGATCGCGATTGAACAGACACATCAGTTTAAGGGTGTGTACTTCGTATTGAAAGGTAGCTTGTCACCACTTGATGGTAAAGGTCCTGCAGAGATCGGCATTCCAGCTTTAATGGATCGAGTCAGCTCATTGTCAGCCAAGGAAATAATATTGGCTACAAACCCAACCGTTGAAGGTGAAGCAACGGCTCATTACATTGCTGAAGTGTTTAGTGAGTCTGATGTACTCATTACGCGCTTAGCGCATGGTATTCCTCTAGGTGGGAATCTTGGTTATGTTGATGGTGGGACGCTTAGTCATGCCTTTTCCGGGCGCAAGCCTGTTATTGAAGAAGGTTGATTAAATGAGTGTCCAGATTATTAATGATGCAGCAGCGCTTACTGAGGCTATAAAGCTTTGTTTAAATGAAACTGTCGTTGCAATCGATACCGAATTTATGCGAACCAACACCTATTTCGCAGCACCGGGTCTCATACAGATTGCAGCAGGCGAGCACGTCTACCTGATTGACCCTTTGGAAGTAGATGATCTCAGTTTGTTAGCGCCTTTGCTAGAAAGTGAGTCAGTGGTCAAGGTCTTGCATTCGATGAGTGAAGATATTGAGCTTTTGTTTCATTCGACGGGTGCGCGCATCAAAGCCGCGTTTGATACCCAGTTGGCGGCAGCATTTTTGGGTTTAGGGCCGTCGCTTGGTTACCAAAAGCTTGTGCAAGAGGTGCTTGGGCATGAGCTAGACAAGTCTGAAACGCGCTCCGACTGGCTGCGTCGCCCTTTGTCTGATAGCCAGTTAGCTTATGCTGCGAAAGATGTTGAGTATTTGCTGACGCTTTATTCTGAGCTGCAGGCACAGCTTTCAGCCAAGTCTTTTATGGCAGCGGTATTAGAAGAAAGTGCTTCATTGGTTCAGCAGTTTTTTCAGTCTTGGGATGCACCAGAGAATGCTTATTTGAAGCTGCGTGGTGGCTGTGAGCTTAAAAAGGTGGATCAGTCTTTACTAAAAACGCTGGTTATGTGGCGTGATGACTTGGCACAATCAAAAAATATTCCTAAACCTTGGGTGTTTTCAGATACAAGTTTGATTCAAATTGCTGAAACACATCCAGAAGTTTTGTCTGACCTGAAGCGTATTAAAGATATTCAGCATAAATCTATTCGCCGATATGGCGAGGAATTGTTGGAAATAATTGCGGA
>NZ_LWFE01000723.1:0-524 GCF_001635675.1 Oleiphilus sp. HI0061
TTCATATGCTATATACCGGCCATCCAATATTGGGCGATGGGCTTTATGCTCACGAGTCGGCATTAAAGGCTAGTAGCCGTTTATGCCTACATGCCACAGACTTAAGTATCTACCAGCCAAAGACTAAAACTTTTATGGAGTTCTCAAGTGCTACACCTTTTTAGTCAGATAATCCAGTTTACCTGGCTGAACAAAATCGTTTTGTACCTTGCTTTGCTGTTCTCTTGTATTGCCGCGTTTTCACCCCTTACGGGGCTGGAGCAAGTTAATGTGAGTGACAAGGTGCTCCACCTAGTAGCATTTTTTGTACTTTCTTTATTGGTTCAAATTGCCTATCCAAGGCTAGGTTTAAGGGCAATACTATTTTGCTTGGCTTGCTTTGGTCTGGGTATTGAGCTTGTTCAGGCTTACTTGCCCCACCGTAGTTTCGAGCTAAATGATTGGTTTGTAGACTTGTTAGGCACAGTGATTCACCTGATCCTTATTGCGCCAACTATTAAGAGCAAGTGTTTGAGTGGTAAATA
>NZ_LWFE01000724.1:0-446 GCF_001635675.1 Oleiphilus sp. HI0061
TAGTTCGCTCGTGTTCGCCTTCTGTTTTATCTATTTGCTGGTGATTGATCGAAAGCTATTTGAGGAAGAGGTGTTGGAGTCTTGGTTCATGAGGTTGAGATTGGTGATAACGCTTGTCGTTCTCGTTTCCTTGGTTTTTTCTGCAATGGTGTTTGACTGGTGAAACGAGTCAAGCAGAANGTGTTCTGCGCAACTAAATCAGGACACTTTTCTTAAAGAGTTTTCGTACTCGATTGGCGACATATCTTCGTTAGAAGTATGGAGCCGCTCTAAGTTGTAATAACGCATGTAGTCAGCCACATCATTTCTCATATGCTCTCTCGTTGGCTGGGGCACTTTCAAAACCCAGTCATGCTTTAAGCTTCCAAAGAACCGCTCCACAACAGAGTTATCCCAGCAAGCACCTACATCCCCCATGCTAGCTCTGATGCCATAATTACTCAGCA
>NZ_LWFE01000725.1:0-502 GCF_001635675.1 Oleiphilus sp. HI0061
AACAGGGAAGAGCTTGCCAACGCGAGTGACGGAAGTTGTTATTCACTTCAAACATACACCACACCCTGTTTTTGGGCTGAATGCACCGGCAAATAAACTGGTGATACGCATTCAGCCAGATGAAGGGATCGTGATGCAATTCGGTCTTAAGAAACCCGGAGCAGGTTTTGAGTCGAAAGAGGTGAGTATGGACTTTCGTTACCAGGATTTACTCGATGAAGAAGGTGATGGTGTACGCATTCTGAATGCCTATGAGCGCTTGTTACTGGATGCACTGAATGGCGATGCCACCTTATTTGCTCGTAGCGACGCCGTGCAATCCTGTTGGCAGTTTGTCGAGCCTATTCTGAAATATCAAGCTGGCGACCATGCCTTGCATGGTTATGCGAGTGGTACATGGGGGCCGAAAGAAGCCGAGAGCCTTCTTCGGCGTGATGGCCGTACCTGGCGTTTTCCGTGTAAAAATTTAGCCAATACTCATTATTGTGAGTTATAGCGAGAT
>NZ_LWFE01000726.1:0-1030 GCF_001635675.1 Oleiphilus sp. HI0061
AAACATTACAATTATGTCGTTAATCCAAACCGCCAAGATGAATGGATTGGAAGCATACGCCTATCAGAAAGATGTGCTTAACCGATTACCGTCGCATAAGAATAATCGGCTGGATGAGTTATTGCCACATAACGGGAAGGCTGATCAATAGGTAATGCCCAGACGCTTACAAGGATCTTGTATAACTTAAAGATTAGGTGGCTCGTTTTCTATGATGTAATCAGATAATCTATATAGGGCTGTAATTTAGTATACCGTCACGTTGCGGTGATGGAGTTGGTAGGCTTAAGTTGTTGTTACAATGAACGAAGTGATAAGAAAGAGGAGGCTGAGTCGCTCGATGACAATAGGACCTTATAAAATGGTGAGAAATGTTTAATAAGTATGATATTGCGGCAGTGATACCTGTCAGACTTGGTAGTTCAAGAGTTTCGCAAAAGGCCCTTCTTGAGGTTGGTGAAGACAAAATTAGTCTGTTAGCGTGGAAAATAAGACAGCTTAAGAAAGTGCTGTCAAAAGATAGCATATACGTTAGTACTGAGGCTGATGTACTGATGGATATTGCTCGAGAAGAGGGTGTAAAAGTTCATCGTCGCGATCAGTTCCTTGCTGACGGACATAAAGCTACTTTTAGTGAGGTCATTGTTGGTGTCGTTAAAGATATACCGCACGAGCACATTGCTTGGGTGACATGTGTTGTTCCTTTGATGAGTCCTCAAGAGTATTTGCAGGGGTTTCGTGAGTACTATGATCATGTTATTCCAGAAACTTCAAGTTTCGATAGCTTGGTTTCTGTAAACTTGCTCAAGGAATATTTTTGGGATGATGAAAAACCAATCAATTATTCTGCAACAAAGAAACATACCATTAGCCAGGAGCTGCCTAATATTTATAGGGTAACGAATGGGCTGTATATGGCTCCTAAGTCATTGATGCTTGATAAAGAGTATCTTCTTGGTAAGAACCCTTTTAAGTCCTGTGTTTCCAAGATTGCGGGCATCGATATAGATGAATACGAAGACTATGAAAT
>NZ_LWFE01000727.1:0-374 GCF_001635675.1 Oleiphilus sp. HI0061
TAAAAAAATCACCAAATTCTGCCTTTCAATATCGCTTGTCTAATGGGTGCGTTTAAACCTGTTTGCCTAAACCCGTCCACCTAAACCAGGGCGTTTTCTAATACGCTTTGGATGACCGCTTTCTCGATGCCTTTTCCGATAAAAACGAGCGATGTTTTTCTTGGCTCGCCTGCTTGCCATGGGCGGTCAAAATAACTGTCTAGACGCTTACCCACAGCCTGCAATACTTGTCTCATTGGCTTACCTGGCAAAGCTGCAAAACCTTTTACTCTGAAGATATTGAAGTCACTAACAACGTTTTGTATCGCTGCTTGAATTTTATCGCTATCGACTTCACCGATCTGAATCACAAACGAATCGAAATGGTCATGTGC
>NZ_LWFE01000728.1:0-331 GCF_001635675.1 Oleiphilus sp. HI0061
GTCTGTCTTCAAGGTAATACATAAATCTGAATTACCAGAAGGGTGCGCCACAACTTGCTCAGCAATACTTTCTACCACACCTGAGCTGGGTGCATGCAAGCCGACACTGATATAACCGTCTGCTTCAGCCAATAACTGGCCTTTTTTTACTTGTTGACCCACTTCAACCAAGACCTTGGAGGCTTGACCAATATGTTGCTGTAAAGGTAAAACAAGTAGTGGCGGAATGCCCGCCTCAGTAATCGCTGTCTCGCTCGATAGCGACTTCATTTCCGCCGGGTGAATACCACCATGAAAGTCTGATAAGGAACGTCCACTCGTGGCAATGATC
>NZ_LWFE01000729.1:0-515 GCF_001635675.1 Oleiphilus sp. HI0061
ATCGATTGTATTAAAAGAGTCGCACAGGTTAAATAAGAGCCTGCTGCAAATGTGACACGTGTGGGAATTACATGGCATTTTGTGCTAGAAAAAGAAAGGGTGCCACGTTGCACCCTTAATTCTATGCATTAGATAACGATCTTAAGCGTGATACTGAGCACTCAGTTCATGAACCGCATCAACAAAGTAGCCTGCATGTGCTGGATCAACAAATTGATGAATACCATGCCCCAGATTGAATACATGGCCTTCACCTGGACCATAAGATGCCAAAATTCTAGCCACCTCATCCCTAATACCTTTTTCTGAAGCATATAGCACCGACGGATCCATATTCCCCTGCAAAGCAACTTTATCACCTACCAAGGCACGCGCTTTACCGATATCCATCGTCCAGTCAAGACCAAGTGCATCAGCGCCGGTATCAGCCATAGAAGGCAACCATAAACCGCCTCCTTTGGTAAATAGAATCACGGGGACTTTTCGACCATCGTATTCCCGAATTAAGCCAGCTA
>NZ_LWFE01000730.1:0-364 GCF_001635675.1 Oleiphilus sp. HI0061
CCTCTTATTGTTGCCTGTAGCTCTGATGGCACGGATCCTGTTGTAGTTTACTTACCTTTAGCTTATATAGAAAGACCTCTAGAAAATGATGAGGGCGAAGTTGAGCCAGATAATGCTGCTGAGCCGCAATCGTTTCGTCCTGGTGCTGTTTTATACCTAAAGCAAAAAGCATCACTTGATGCTCAAACGGTGGATATTTCTTCGGCAGCCTTTGCTGATGAATCGTTCTTAAACGACGACGGTGAGCTGCTCTACGATGTACGTGACCTCAGTACTTCTTATGATGGTAAGAAACTACTCTTCTCGATGCGTGCGCCAGAGATAGAGAATGCCGATGAAGAAGATCAGCCTACTTGGAATATCT
>NZ_LWFE01000731.1:0-383 GCF_001635675.1 Oleiphilus sp. HI0061
CAATATCATGCAAAGGTGAGAACAGGAAAATATGCTCGACAAACTGGTCGTCAAAACCATATTTATGCGCCAGCTCGTCAGCGATTAGTCTTGAAAATCGGGACATTCGGTCGATGTGCATTGCTGTTTCAGGGTCACGATGGTGAGTGAAATTCATGGCGCTTCTGACAGTTGCTTGTAAGGTACCTACCACATCTTGTTCATGGGATACCAGAAGAACGAGCATGTGAGCTGTCATATCCAGGTCTACCAAGGTGCTTTCTTCAAAGACGTTTTTTTCGAAGGAGTTAAAAAATATAAAGCCGATAAATTGCCCATCTTGATACATTGGAAATGTATAGCTAGAGCCGAAATGACTCTTTTCTAATACTCTCGGATGGGTA
>NZ_LWFE01000732.1:0-7928 GCF_001635675.1 Oleiphilus sp. HI0061
TAAAGGCATAATGCCCTTCTGTGTTATTTCACCGATAGACCGACAATAGTGCTTCAGGTTCCCGGCCGCATCCGGTTGTGAGGTTGAAGGCATCAATACCGCCACTTCATTTCGATCCAAACTAACAAGACTAAATGCGCTATCCAACTCTGTTGATAAGCACGCTTTAACCTCATCACGCCACTGAGACTCTATTCGCAACAATGCAAGGGCATGTGACGCTTGGTCGTCTCTGCCAATCAAATCAGTCAGGCGCGCTTCTAAACCTTTTTGGTTTAACATACCTGTTTCAGTATCATGAACATCCAACCATTTCCTCTCATCTACAATAGTTGGTTCAGCTAAAGGTGTCGCGATGACCAAAACTTGCCGAGACGAGATAGAGACAGACTCTTCCTGCTCTCCATAAACAGGCGTATAACGCCAAGAAAGGCAGTGCTGATGCCCTGACACAGAAGTGATATAAGCAACATGTTCAAACTCTGACAAAACCCCTCTAGTGATATCCTCAAGCCGCCGGGAGACTAAGCCCCCCTTAGCCTGAATGAGAGAATCCAACGAGCTCCCTTCGAGACTTTCTGAGCTTAATTCAAATAAAGATTTTAGATAGCGATTAACAGACAATAAGCGCCCGCCACCATCAACTACTGCGATACCCACAGGAACTGAGTCATTCACACTCTCTGATAATAGTTTCTCGCGCTCCAAAGCTTCTGTGCGTGCATCCAAAGCATTTGACGTTTCGACTGCCAAGCGCTCAACTGCATCGGCACGATGTAGCTTACGTAAAGGCTGGCGTAATAGTATAAATAGTAGAAATTCACCGACAAGCAACGCTAAGAAACTATAACTGAACGTTTGAGAGATCGTTTGATCTAATAAGGAGTAGTCTTCAGACACATTTGATATTACAACTAGTTGATTTTGCTGCAAAGGCATCGCCTTCAATTCATAAATATTTGGAGACAAATCCAAAACCTGAATTCGGCGACTTAATTCATCAAGAGAGTACGAACGCGAAGCCTGATCAAGCACGACTCTGCTTTCCAAGGGGTTGGTTAAAGCCATTAGATCACGCTCCCAAAATGGAGAAACAGGCAGCCCCTTGACCCCTGCACTAAATGGGTCCGTATTCTTGCTTAGCAAAACCGTATCAATATTTGAGACGTGCTGAAACCTAAGCATTACATTACTTAATGGCTCTGCCAGAACGATGACACCCAAAACATCCCCCTGATAAAGCATGGCAGTGTAAGTCACAATTCGGCAAACAGAGTTACAATCTACACGCCAAGAGGGCGCTTCTCTCTGGAGCACCTCCCTAACACTCTCTTGGTGTTGCAATGAGTCAGTCGAGTGTAATATACCAAGCTGAGTATCAAACAAAGCCAATACTGACAATCCCCCATCGGCTTGTAAATTCCAATCAAGCTCTTCTATTTCACTGCGAAAACTTTCGACATCGTTTCCCCGGATTGCCTCCATTAAAATTTTATTCAAACTTGCCGAGTTCGCTAGCTGTATCACTTTATCCGCAGAAGTTTCTATCAAACGATTTAATTGCTGTTCATATTGGGCATGCACAATAAGCCGGTTAGACTCAAACTCATGCGTTTTCCACTGAGACATCAACAAAGAAAAGACCAACACAATTAATGTGAATACAAGGCTAATCGCTCCAAACGTTTGCCAATTAATGTTAAAACCTTTGTCTTTCCATCCTGAGGGTAATGTCTCGTCAATCATCTACTACCACCTATAGGCGAGCTGAAAAAGAACTGCTGTCCAGTATGGATCCGGCTCGTCTGAAATCGAGTTATCACGACTAAACAACCTCGAGTAACCCTCAATATAATGAATCTCAGCGCGAAGAAGCCAGTTCTCATCAGGTCTAAATGCCAGACCAAAATTAGCATCGTCAAATGAGCTTTTTGGGTCTGACGAGCCCCTCAGCTTTGTTTGTTCATAGCGAACATACATTTCCCAGAATTCATCAAAACGATAAACACTCTGCAAGTAATAAGCTTCTTCATAAAAATCATTAACAGCCTCGCTTGCCAGTGCCGGAATATTAGTCTGGAATTTATGGCGCAAATACTCAAACGTGACAGACCATTGGAATTGGTTGTATTCAAGTGATGTAACGATATTTTCGGAGTAAAATGACGCGTCAGGTTCAACAATCATAAGCAAAGGGTCGTCACCTGCAGGAAACTCAACTGATACTTCGTATTCTGGTTTGAAGTACGTTATGGAGGCACGCCAACCATCAAACTCTTCTCCATATATTATTTTGGCTAACAGGCTACGATCTCCTTTGAGTTTGCTTGGAGAAAGTTGTGAGGCCTCTTCCAACTCATCTTTATCAGCAACAGGCTGGCTCAAGAAAAGTTGAAATGCTAAAGGCTCACCAGATAGGTCATAAGAACCAAAGAATTCCACACCATCAGCGGAATAAAAGGAGTTACGAGTCATGTCAAAATAAACGGCTTGCGGCATCACCACACCCGTTCGGGTATGGGGAATATCCCGAGTCTCATTATAAAAACCATAAGAAGAACGTATTCTCCCTAAACGAAGACCCAAAGAACGATCAAAACTCTGATAAATCGGGTAGCTAAAAAACCCGTAATCGAGACGAATATCTTCACCACTCGACTCACTAACCTTTCGACCTAATAACTGGGCGGAAACGCCTATAGACCCTTTGACCGTGGTAGAAAATAGTAAACCTGCCTCCCACATATCAAGCGAGGCCTCATCATCCGAGCGGCTCAGATAATCATAATCACTACTATAAATAACGCTTTGGCTAACAAAAGCCTCCCACGAGAAAGGTGTAAACCAGTCACCGTTTTCCTCAGCAAACAAGCTTGAAGAGTGAGAGCCAAGCAGCAAACTACTAGTAAACAGTAAGTATCTTAATATTTTCATTGTTCTGAATCTTTGTATCGTTATTATTGTATATATAGCCAATTGCCCCAGGGGTCATTGAGACACGCTCTATCATCTCACTCTCACTCTCAAGGCTAATTGGCGCTTGTCCCGTACCGGTATAAACCTGCCTATACCAAATAGACTCGAGTTGATTAGCCGATATCACTTTATCCATGGAGCAAGCTATTACCCTATTATTCATAAATCTCCAGGTCGCTTGAGTGTTGCCCTAACCTTCCCTTACAAAAAAAACCTAACGATTCAACAACGACGTTTTTGCGCCGAGGCGGTTTTCTCATATACCTTAAACTCTCTACGAGAAATAATTTGTTCCACAGTAACACCCCTTGATATATGTTTTGATTTTCCTGCGCCTACCTATTCACATCGCTACTTAAAGCACTTCGACTGCAAAGCAACTTTTAACCAACCTCTTTCGATCATTACGTTTGATGATCAACTATTATACAGAGATCTATCTAGCCACAACCCAACCTTGCACCAACTCTACCTTAATAAGTCTCTAGACCTCTGGCAAAAATCTGAACGATTGCAAGACTTCGAGTATCGTGCAATCAGCCAGATAATGCACAACCACCCAGAGTCTTTTAATAGTCAGAAGCTGGCATCCAAGCTAAATATATCTGTTCGAGGATTACAAAAACGGCTTAATAAGCACGGCGAGTCGTTTTCTCACCTTTCCAACATTGCCCGAAGAGAGCTTGCTAAAGTTTACTTATTTCAAATGAGGCAAAACATTGATTACACGGCTGAACAACTTGGCTTTCAAACAGCATCAGGCTTTAGGCGCTTTTTCAAAGCCGAATTTTCACAAACACCTATAGAGTTTCTCGAAAAGCATTGTTCAGGAAAAATTTGTTCCAATCTTGAAAACTAGGCGTCACCTTCTCCGCCTTTTTAATCTGGATATTATTAACGAAGATAGTAAGTCAAGCATGAGCTAGCTCAAACATAGCTCGAAGCACCTAGCGAGGCACAGTGACCTCTGCCTACAAATCTCCGAGCACTAATGCACCGCTTTCCAATAAGTTGGCAATAACGCTTTTATCCTGTTTATCTGAAACTAAATCTAGTATTCGCTGACGACAAAGATCTTGTCTGTCGGCGAGTTCTTCAGCCAATGCGGCTGAACATTTATAAGAAGTACCATCAACATAAAGCAGACACTCCTTGAAGGTGGTATAGGCAAAGCGTGAAGCAGGGTTACGCTGAATTAGCTCACCCTCACCAAGGAGCGACTCCCAATCCTCAATACTTTCGCCGACAAGCTCAAGCTCAGGATACTTCCTTTCCGTTACATACTCCCCTAGCCAGTTTGCAAGCAAGGTCTCATTGGTCAAGGCCTCGCTCAACATTTCACGCAAGCGAGTGATAGCAGCTTCAGGGATATTACCTCGGGCAGCTTTTAAAGCCTCGATGCTATCCTGATAACGCTCATCCTCTTTCAAGCCCTCCAAAGCTGCTGTCGCTACACCGTCGACAATATCTCGAATGCTCGGAGCGCGAAAACCAACTGAATAGGTCATGCTGTTTTCTACAGAGACTCCTAAGTGCGCATGCTTGGCGGGAATGTAAAGGATATCACCCGGTTCCAAGGTTACTTCCAATTTAGGCTCAAATTCAGTCAGGATACGCACAGAGGTATCTGGTACCAATTCACTGTCGGCGCTACAAACCTGACCTACTTGCCACTTTCTGCTCCCCTCTCCTTGAATTAGAAAGACATCAAAAAAGTCATAATGCTGGGAAACGGTTCCCCCAACCGGCGCATACGAAGCCATTATGTCATCCAGACGCCAGCTCGGTAAGAAATCAAAAGACCTTAAAATCTCCGCCACTTCAGGTGACCACTGATCAAGACCTTGAACCAGAAGCGTCCAATCCCTCTTGGGTAGAGTAGGAAACCGGCTTTCTTCAAAAGGCCCACACTCGACCTGCCACTTTTGATCAGACTGCATAATTATTCGGGACTCGACATCCTCCTCACAGGCTAAACCCGCTAATTCACTTGGCTCCAACCAATATGGGTCCGAAAAAGCCTTGGAAATAAGCATTGGTTTTTTTTGCCAGTAATTGAGTAAAAAATCCTGAACATCAAAATTGTGCAACATAGCGAGCCTTATTCTTAATTAGCAAAAAGCAGGTAAAGTCGGTAGACCTGCATACCCCAGCTGTTCTATTCTGAGCATGATATAATAATGGATTGATAATGCAGTAACATCATTTGAAATATTATGAGTCAAATTAAAATCCAAACTTATGCCCTGGATAAACTTCCATTAGAGGTACATCGTCGCCTATGCAAGCTCGATAACGACTGGCTGCATATTCATAAGGCTCATCAAGTAGAGAAGGGTTTTATCCAGGCACTTGTCGCCAGTGATAACATTATTGGCTACGTTGTCGTTAAGCATAACGACGCTAGCTCTGCCCATATCCATAAGCTATATATTCACCCTTCCTGCAGAAGAAAGTCCTTTGGTCGCCAGCTTCTGCATCGAGCGATGAAAGCTGCCGCAAAGTCTAACTATGATGAGCTCTACCTGGAATGCTTTCAAGAATATCAGGCCTTCTTTGCCTCTCAAGGATTCGTGACAGCCAAAGAGCCTAATCGTGATGGGATATACCATATGGAAATGCCCTGTCTGAGGCATTATATTAAAGTCCGAGCAGAAGAGCCTCACTTGTCAACAGATGGACGGAAGGCACTGTTAATATCTCAGGATAATCATTTATATAAGTACAATAACCAAGACCAGTTTGTTAGCTTTCATCGAAGCATGCTTTCACAGGCCCAGAGACAAATATCCATACTTTCCGACACAATCACACACCCTATCTTTAAAGAAAGCTACATCCGTCAATGTCTATTGAATCTATCGAAGAGGAACTCGCAGGCAAAAATTAGAATACTATTAATCGATGATCGAACTGGTGCAGGCTATCACAATCCACTTATTGACCTCGCCCAGAAATTGACCAGCTTCATCGAATTAAGAGTGATTCCAAGAGGCGCCAGCAGGCCCCGCGATATGATTACAACGGTTGATTTTGACGCCGGCATCTACCGGAAAGACCTGGATAGCTACACGGGCTTCGTTAACTACAGCAATCATATGATCGCACAGAGACTCAGAGATAGCTTTGACCAACATTGGCAATACGCTAAACCCTCTGCCAATATGCGCCGCCTAAGTATTTAGCTAATCAATACGCACAAAAAAACCGGCATTCAGCCGGTTTTTTTGTGCCCCTACATAAGCAGGGGCTGAGTAAACACTTATTGCGCTTTAAACTTCAAACGGTAAGCATGAAGTAGCGGCTCTGTGTAACCACTTGGCTGCTCTTTGCCCTTGAAGATCAAATCAGAAGCTGCCTGGAAAGCAATGCCGTCAAAAGACGGTGCCATGGCGATGTATTCAGAATCACCCGCATTCTGGCCGTCAACAATCGCTGCCATACGCTTCAAGCTTTCTTCAACCTGTTCTTTGGTACAAACACCGTGCTCCAACCAGTTCGCCACGTGCTGAGAAGAAATACGCAATGTTGCACGATCTTCCATCAAACCAACGTTGTTGATATCTGGAACTTTAGAACAACCAACACCCTGATCAACCCAACGTACAACATAACCCAGGATACCCTGACAGTTGTTGTCGATTTCGTTCTGAATGAATTCAGGCGTTAGCGCCTTAACTTCATCTGCAGACATTAGTGGAACGCTTAAGATGTCATCTACGTTTGCATGCTCGCGAGTCTTAAGTTCGTTTTGAACCGCAAATACATCAATCTGATGATAGTGAATTGCGTGAAGTGCTGCAGCAGTAGGAGAAGGAACCCAAGCCGTGTTAGCACCCGCTTTAGGATGGCCCACTTTCTGCTCCATCATCATGCCCATTTCATCAGGAATCGGCCACATGCCTTTACCAATCTGTGAACGACCTTGTAGGCCTGTTTCCAAACCTGTATCAACGTTCCAATCTTCGTATGCGTTAATCCAAACTTGCTGCTTCATTTGAGTCTTAGCAACAAAAGGACCTGCCAACATTGACGTGTGTAGCTCATCACCGGTACGGTCAAGGAAGCCTGTGTTGATGAATACAACACGGTCTTTCGCTGCACGGATACATTCTTTCAAGTTAACAGTGGTACGACGCTCTTCATCCATAATACCCATCTTCATCGTGAAGCGAGGCAGGTTAAGTGCATCTTCAACACGTGCAAACAATTCGTTAGCAAAAGCCACTTCTTCTGGGCCGTGCATCTTAGGTTTAACGATATTGACAGAACCTGTTGTAGAGTTCTTGAATGGGCTATTGCCATTCAAGTCGTGAATAGCGATAAGCGCTGTCACAACACCGTCCATGATGCCTTCAGGAATTTCAGAACCGTCTTCCAAAAGAATCGCAGGGTTAGTCATCAAGTGACCTACGTTACGAACGAACAACATTGAACGACCTTTCAAAGAGAAAGTATTACCGTCAACACCCGTGAATTCACGGTCAGCATTCATCACACGTGTAAATGTCTTACCGCCTTTGCTTACGTCTTCAGCCAGATCGCCTTTCATTAGGCCTAACCAGTTGCCGTAAGTCGTCACTTTGTCTTCTGCGTCAACCGCAGCAACAGAGTCTTCACAGTCCATGATAGTGGTCAGTGCCGCTTCCATGATCAAATCTTTAACGCCAGCAGCGTCAGTTGAACCAACTGGGCTAGTCGCATCGATTTGGATTTCGATGTGCAAACCATTGTTCTTCAAAAGAATAGATGTTGGTGCAGCTACGTCGCCGGTGTAACCAACAAATTTGTCTTCTTCTTTTAGACCTGAAGTAGAACCGTCAGCCAGTGTCACGGCAAGCTTACCGTCAACGATTGCGTAGTTTGTTGTACCGACGTGAGAACCCTTAGCCAAAGGTGCAGCCGTGTCTAATACACCACGAGCATAAGCGATAACCTTGTCGCCACGTACT
>NZ_LWFE01000733.1:0-697 GCF_001635675.1 Oleiphilus sp. HI0061
CATCAAACAGCATCTCGTGCGTTTGTTTGTAATAAGCTCGCAGGAAGAAAGCTCGACTATTGCTTAGCTTGAAGTAAGCAACTTGAAGGCAGCACTTCCGACCATTGATCGTGGCGAAATCTTCGCCCCAATCAAACTGGAATGCTTCGCCTGGTGCAAAAGTCAGTGGAACATAGACTCGCTTAGCGGCAGTGCTCTTTGCTTCATGTTGCTCTTGTCGCCACTGCCGTGCAAACGCAGCAACACGATCATAGGAAACGGTGTAACCCAGTTGTACTAAATCCTGGTATAGCTGCTTGACTGACTTACGCTGCTTTCGATGCTTTTTCACCTCACGGTGAAGCCAGCAGGTTAAGGTCTTCTCGTAGTCATCCAGCTTACTCGGCGACTTCCTTGCAGGGTAGCTTGGGTCTAAATTTCTATTATTGAGGTATTTACGAACAGTATTTCGTGACAATCCGGTCTTCCGAGCAATCGATCGAATCGATTGTCCCTCCCGAATATGCCAGCGTCGAATTACGCTTAGTAGAGCCACGTCTATCACTCCATTTTCTCCTGCTTTGCTGAAGCAGGGATAGGTTTATACGTGGGTCAAAATTCGATGCAAATATACGGCTTTAGTGGGTCAGTTTTGGGTGCAAATCAACAGCTAGGGAAGGAAATTATTGTTAAACAAGGCATCCGGGTATCCCTTGCC
>NZ_LWFE01000734.1:0-690 GCF_001635675.1 Oleiphilus sp. HI0061
ACAAAACAATTTAATGGGGTGTCGAATTTAGGCGTAGACTAATAGGTGAATAGCTTAGCGCTTCTCACCCGGAAGCGAGGAGGTGGTAAATGTACACTTCAAGCAGAAAGAGAACTGTAAGTAAAAATATTGGCAAAAAACGAAAAGTCATGGCGGGCAAAGTAGGGTATGACCTTAGCTTGGATCGTCGGGTCAGTAGTCGAAGAGACAGCTTGATGCCCAGTCTAGAAAGTCTAGGACCTTTTGATAGGCGTCATACCGATGACAGAAGAATGGATAAGCGCCCCTTGAGTGATTTTCCTTACTTGCCAGAAGTGATAATTTAGTAAAATAAAGTATTGGTACAATGGCTAAATAGCCAGTAGAGACTCTGTTTAGAGCTACATAGAAAGCAAAAAGCCCGGTCAATGACCGGGCTTTTTTATGATTAAGACCAAGTCTTAATCCACCTTATCCAACGATTTTAACCGGCACGGCCAAATCTTCAGCTGGTGGAGCGAAAGAAGTCAGGTTAATACCTTCAACAGCTTCTTTGTACTCTTCCAATGATGGGAATCGGCCAAGAATAGTTGATAGAACAACCATTGGCGTAGAACCAAGTAGTGATTCACCTTTCTTCTCAGCAGAGTCTTCTACAACACGGCCTTGGAATAGACGAGTTGAAGTCGCTAGCACTGTATCACCAGGAGC
>NZ_LWFE01000735.1:0-371 GCF_001635675.1 Oleiphilus sp. HI0061
CCAGCTGTTGACTCCAGCAATTGATAAAACACGCTCATAGATGCGGGATTTTTGGTCCGCTTTCAAACTAAAGCGCCGAAACTTGAGGTCTTTAAAGTGAAATCGCGCAATAAATGCCAAGTCATCCTGCATGGATTTATAACTCGGGTTGAGCAGGATCGGTTTGCATTTGAAGTAGCCCAACAATGCAACGGCAACACAACGGTACTTGCGTTGCCGTATTCTGGATAGCTCCGCAAGTTCTTTATCATTTAGCGCGAAGTAAAACCGCTGATAAGACTCGTTGAAGGAAGGAACGCTGTATAAATCCTCGATTTCCGCGGCAGTGAGAATTGATAGCCGTTTGTCTCTGCTCATTCTTTGACCTAAAG
>NZ_LWFE01000736.1:0-1021 GCF_001635675.1 Oleiphilus sp. HI0061
GGCGCAGGAACAGTAGACAGGCTACCTTGAAGACCACCCATTGGTGTACGAACACCGCTTACAATTACAACAGAATCTTGCTTAGACATATTAGCCTCTTACGTTTTACTCGTGGCCGAGCCACAAAGAGTGCACCCTCGTGAGGTGCCGGAAACACAAACGAAGCCAAGGATAGTGACCTTAGCCCACCAAATCGGTCGCAGATTGTATCAAGGATCTCGTTTTTGAACCAATTTGTTTGCTGTAAGGAAAGGTAAAGGCTTGCGGTTTAACTGTAGAGGACACCAAGCAATTAGCTTACACAGAGTGCCAAGTGTTTTCGGTTTAGGTCGATAATGTGATAGTTTGAGACAAGGTATCTCCTCAGATTTAGAGTAATTAGAAAAGGTTCATCAATTAATATGGCTAACAAGCAGCTTAATGATATATCTACTCCCATAACGAATCTCGATGAACTGGCTAAATTAGCCGACTATTCACTAATGAATAACCTTCGGTGCGACCCTCAGGCGACGGCCAGTGGGGATGATTACGCGCCTCGACAAGTTTTTTCGGGACATTATGTCCCTGTAAAGCCGACGCCTATTCCTGAGCCTGACTATGTCGCTCACAGCAGGAAGTTTTTCAGCGAACTGGGTTTTGACGACAATTTGGTGGAAACGGAAGGCTTCCGTCGTTTGTTCTCTGGTGATATGTCGCATGTGCCAGAACCTATGAGACAAACAGCTTGGGCAACTGGCTATGCGCTGTCGATTTATGGCACGGAGTACATTCAACAGTGTCCGTTCCGCACAGGCAACGGTTACGGGGATGGCCGTGCAGTATCTGTCCTTGAGGCTGTCATCAATGGTCAGCGTTGGGAGATGCAGCTAAAGGGTGGTGGGCGAACGCCATATTGTCGTGGTGCGGATGGGCGAGCAGTGCTGCGCTCGAGTATTAGAGAATTTCTGGTTCAGGAGCATATGCACCAACTAGGGGTGCCAACATCTAGGTCCTTATGCCTTTATGTATCTGGCTCAGA
>NZ_LWFE01000737.1:0-693 GCF_001635675.1 Oleiphilus sp. HI0061
CATGAACATCCAAGCCCAACCAATGGCCTGTTCGATGCATATAAAAAGGCTTATAACGCTCCTCTTCGATAATTTCATCCAGCTCGCCACTGAGCAAGCCCAGATCGAGCAAACCCTGGCAAATTACCTTGACCGCGGCTTCATGAGGATGATTCCAGTGACTCCCGGGCTTCACTGCTTTTATTGCGGCTAATTGAGCATCCAAGACGATTTGATAAATTGCCCTTTGCTCGTCAGAAAATTTTCCGTTTACCGGAAAGGTCCGAGTGATATCTGAGGCATAACAATCCAATTCACAACCAGCATCAATCAAGACAAGGTCGCCGTCATTCAAGGGGCCGTTATTATCGATGTAGTGCAATATACAGGCATTGTCGCCTGAACCAACAATAGCTGGGTATGCTTGAGAGCGAGCACCATTATCCATAAACACCTTGCTCATCGCTGACTCAAGGTGATATTCATGTAAACCTGGGCGGCAAACCTTCATTGCCTCAATATGTGCTTGGGCAGATATTTCAGCAGCCTGTTTCATCGTCTTGATTTCGGTGGTACTTTTTATCAAACGCAGCTCATGTAGTGCGTGCTCCAAGGCAACAAACTCACCAGGTGGGTGAGCACCATTTCTAACTTTACTGCGAATAACGTTGATCCATTCCATGACGCGACTGTCAAAGACAGCATCAAGGCCCA
>NZ_LWFE01000738.1:0-385 GCF_001635675.1 Oleiphilus sp. HI0061
TACTCGAGCCTCGATAAGCGTTGCATTGAGGCAGGCCTGTTCGTCAGTCGAAAATTTATGTGTTAATTCGTTTAGAACTTGTATCGCTTCGTCCGCATGTGTTTTGCCAGAATCACTAAGGTCTCCCGATGACCTTTCGGATAAGCAGCGGCCAAGGTTTAGGTAGTTGTCAGCTTTTTCATGTATTGAGTGTTCGCCATATCGAATAGCTTTCCTGTATGCCTCTGTTGCGCTTTCAATGTCTTGATTCTTTTGACATAGCTTGCCTAGTTTCTCATGACGTAGAATTACTCTGGGCGACATTTCAACTGCTGACTCAAGTGATTCTTGTGCTTTCTGTGGTTGATTCAGTTTCTCGTAGCAAGCTGCGAGACCGTCATATGCT
>NZ_LWFE01000739.1:0-459 GCF_001635675.1 Oleiphilus sp. HI0061
ATCGCAAGCAAGTTCAGGAGAAACATAACGCGGACTCGGTTCATAAAAAACAAAACCAAGCGCATCAGCACCGGCGTTCACGGCACCCAAGGCATCACTTAAAGATGTTATACCACAAATTTTTGTTCTAGTGCGCACTTTGTCTTGCACAACCCTTTAGCTAAAAATAAATATGCGTCAGCATTATATCGATTTGCTAGACTGCATAATAGTGAAAAATAGTTGAGGCGCTGCTCGCTTCCTAAAACACAGGGCCAGACCATACATACTACAATGCTTAACTAGTCGAGCCTATGAGAAATACGCCACAGATCTGCATCATTGTCCATGCTTCCCGATGCACTTGCAATCATTGAGCGAATTATCGACGGCGCTCCTTGAGATACAGGCACACCAAAATGGGAGGGGTAATCGACATGCGTTAAGAACAAACCATTTGGCTGCGCAGTCACTCCCCCC
>NZ_LWFE01000740.1:0-928 GCF_001635675.1 Oleiphilus sp. HI0061
TAAACAACCTGAATTAACTTCTTTGCCTGGTAAATGAAACCTACTGCTATTAAAGTCATACTAAATAGGAATAGACGGCAAGAACACCTCAATAAACCGAATCCTTTGCAATAATACTCTCAATCTCTTGAGACCACCGAACCAAAGCCTCAGCCCGTTCTTCCCAATAGGGGTGTCGATTGTAAACTTCCATTACTCCCCCCATCGTGTGATTCAGTATCTTTTCCACGACAGGAATAGCGACGCCAAGTCCAGCCATCTTGGTGGCGGCAGTACGGCGAAGGTCATGAGGTACCCATTTATCAATGCCTACAACTTCTTGTGCCCTGTTGGCAGCACGACTAATAACCCTCTCAGTCATAGGGCTATCATTATCAGTGAAAGAAGGTAGCACCCAATCTGACTCGTCTCTAAGAGCATATAGTTCACTGAATAGCTTTATCGCCAGTGGAGACAAAGGAACTTTATGGGCCTTCCTGTTTTTTGAGTTTTCCTTTGGTATATTCCTGCTTTTACGTTAAGAACACTCTGAGAACATTTACGCGGATATACACATCTATACGTTACTCACTTTCCAAGTAGGTTTTATCGTACGACCTTACGACTTCCCCAAAACTGTTCACAAAATTATCGAGTAGCAGCGAGTCTACTACCGTGGCTTTTATAGCGATATAACCGTCATCTAAGTCAGTAATCGTTTGATCCTTTGATAAGGGAGTTTCTGCCAAGTGGATACCTGCAGACTTTTTCAAGGTAAAATTGACTTCAACCTTTTCACCATCACCGTAATTGAAACGGCCCTTCTTAACATACTTACTCAATTTAAAGTCTTTAGGAGCATCAAAGTGCAAGGTCATCGCATTAGCGGCTTTTATGCGATGCACTGCCAGGCTGTAATCCTCACCATTGTCATAACGGCAAGCCATAT
>NZ_LWFE01000741.1:0-359 GCF_001635675.1 Oleiphilus sp. HI0061
CTGACCCAACGGTACAGTTCGATTCAGACCAAGACGGTATTGATAATGCGATAGATAATTGCCCAGTTCATTACAACCCTGTACAGAGTGACCTGGATGATGATGGTCGCGGTGATCCTTGTGACCTGGATCGCGATGGTGATGGCGTTAACAATGATCTTGACGCTTTCCCTTCAGATGAAACAGAAACAGAAGATACTGACAATGACGGTGTAGGTAACTCAGAAGATACTGATGACGATAATGATGGTGTTGCCGATGATCTGGATGATTTCCCGACTGACCCGAATGAAATTGTCGATACCGATGGCGATGGTACCGGTGACAATGCAGACAGCGATGATGATGGAGACGGTACA
>NZ_LWFE01000742.1:0-382 GCF_001635675.1 Oleiphilus sp. HI0061
GGCTATCCAAACGGTATTGCGGGTGAAGATATTCATATCTTTGCGCGAATTGCTTCGGTGGCAGATGTGTTCGATGCGCTGGTGAATCGTCGATGCTATAAACAAGCTAGGTCTATAGACGAGACATTAAACTTCTTCAAAGAGATGAAAGGCACTAAGTTCGAGCCGCGTTTGGTTGATTTATTACTCGATACCCAAGAAGAGCTAATGAAAATTCAAGAGGCGCATGCCGATTAGGCATGCGCATACGATACTAGGTTTTACGCTTAGAATGCTAAGGCAAAGCCTAGTAGTATCGATAGAGTAGCGAGACCGGATGCAACAATGATTGTCGCCATTGCCTTGTCTTGTTTGGCTGCATCAGAACGAGTAAACGACGCTC
>NZ_LWFE01000743.1:0-3519 GCF_001635675.1 Oleiphilus sp. HI0061
TTGAATATCTTAAAATAGAGCCGACTAAAATTGGCTGACATGCTAGGGGGGCTGTGCTTGTCTGTCAAGAATTACTATCCGCCATACAATAATTAAAGTCTTGTTTTGGCTAGAATGTGCTTGCAACACTTGGTTGAATAAAATACAATTGCGCGCCCTAAAAGTCATGGGTGTTCTCAGTGATAGGGTTGCCAAAGAGCTTCCTTTAGAAACTGGAGATCAGATTTTTCAAAAAACTGTAAATATCAGTTTGGGGAAAATTGGTCGTAAGTAACACATGCGGGTAGAAAGTGAGGCCGGAGATTTAGTTCTCAATATATAGGTCTTGGTAAGTTTGATTCATCTGGGTAATGCTTATTATTAGCGGAAGTTCAGGTGTGTTAGGCGATATGAAAAATTTGGAGAAAACCAAATGTACGCAGTTATTGTAAGCGGTGGTAAGCAGCACCGTGTCACCGAAGGTGAAGTGTTAAAGCTGGAAAAAATTGAAGTTGAAACAGGTGGGACGGTTGAATTTGACCGTGTATTACTTGTTGCAAATGGCGACGATGTTAAAGTTGGCGCGCCAAATGTTGAGGGTGCAAAAGTAACGGCTGAGGTTGTTGATCATGGTCGTCACGAGAAGGTACGTATCTTGAAGTTCAAGCGTCGTAAGCACCACATGAAGAGAATGGGTCACCGTCAGTGGTATACTGAGGTGAAAATTACTGGAATTAAAGGCTAACACTGAGTTTATGGTCGCTCTCAGGAGCAATTAAACCGGTTTAGATACGAACAGACAATAGGAGTAGGATAATGGCTCATAAGAAGGCGGGTGGTAGTACCCGTAACGGTCGCGATTCGGAGTCGAAACGTTTAGGTGTTAAGCGATTCGGTGGTGAAGTAGTTAAAGCAGGCAACATTATTGTGCGTCAACGTGGTACACGTTTCCACGCAGGCGATAATGTTGGTTGTGGTAAGGATCATACATTGTTTGCAACATCTGGTGGTGTTGTGAAGTTTGTAACAAAAGGTCCTTTGAACCGCAAATATGTGACGGTTGAAGCTGCGGAGTAAGCAGTCGTTACGGATTTGGAAAAGGCTCCGCTGTGCGGAGCTTTTTTTTTGCAATTTATTTGCTGATCGACTTTATTTTCCTTATAGGGTCAAATGTTGGTCGTTGGGTACTAATCTAAGGGGTGTGCAATGAAGTTTGTTGATGAAGCGACAATTGGAGTAGAGGCTGGTAAAGGTGGTAACGGTTGCTTGAGCTTTCGTCGAGAGAAGTACATTCCGAAGGGTGGGCCTGATGGTGGAGATGGCGGAGACGGCGGTTCAGTTATTCTGGTGGCAAGTGAGTCGCTGAATACTTTGGTCGATTATCGTTATGTCAGGCATTATCGCGCTCAATCTGGTGAGCAGGGTGCCGGGCGTAATTGTACTGGAGCAAAGGGTGAGAGTTTGTTTCTTCAGGTTCCGGTAGGGACTTCAGTTATCGACACGGACACTGAAGAAGTGCTAGGGGATTTGACTGAGATCGGGCAAGAGCTCATCGTGGCGCAAGGTGGCTTTCATGGTTTGGGTAACACTCGTTTCAAATCCAGTGTGAATAGAGCGCCCCGTCAGACAACTAAAGGGAGTGAAGGTGAGTCACGTAGCCTGCGTTTGGAGTTGAAGGTGTTGGCGGATGTAGGTTTGCTTGGTATGCCTAATGCAGGTAAGTCTACGCTGATTCGTTCAATTTCTGCAGCTAAGCCTAAAGTGGCTAATTACCCCTTCACAACGTTAGTACCTAATTTGGGTGTAGTGCGTGTTGAAGAGCATAAGAGTTTTGTGGTTGCTGATATTCCAGGCTTGATTGAGGGTGCTGCAGAAGGAGCGGGCCTTGGTGTTCGTTTTCTGAAGCATTTGGTAAGAACTCGTCTGTTGCTTCATGTTGTTGATATGGCGCCTTACGATGGCTCAGATCCGGCTCAGGTGGTGCAGGCGATAGCGGCTGAGTTGGAAAAGTTTAGCCCTACCTTGGCTTCCCGGGATCGCTGGCTGGTTCTGAATAAGCTTGATTTATTGCCAGAAGAAGATCGTAAGGCTATATGCGAGAAATTAGTAGAAGCGTTAAATTGGACGGGGCCCGTTTATCAGGTGTCGGCAATTAAGTCTGCTGGTCTAGCGAACTTGTGTCGGGATATCATGACATGGATTGATGAGAAGAATGCGGCTGAGGCAGCTGATGAAGCCTTAGCTGAGCAGGAGCAATTGATTAAGGATAAGATGCATCAGGAAGCTAGAGATAATCTAGAGGCTCTGAAGGCGGCTCGCAAGGCTAAGCGCCTGGCAGGTGAGGAGCTGGATGACGATTTTGATGACGGCGATGACGATGATGGTGTTGAAGTGGTATATGCTCAGTAGTGTGGTGAGTGGTTTTGTGGTGGGCGATAGGGTTGTATCAATATGACTGAGTGTACTGGGCGCGCTGAGCTAAGTCGTGCAAACCGTTGGGTTGTGAAAATCGGCAGTGCATTGCTGACTGATGATGGTAAGGGCTTGGCTCGAGAGTCTATCGGTGACTGGGTGGCGCAGTTGTCTAAGTTGCATCGTCAGGGGCTTGAAATTATTTTAGTGTCTTCCGGATCTGTGGCGGAAGGTATGGCGCGCTTGGGGATGAGCGAGCGTCCTCAGGAGTTACACTTGCTGCAAGCTGCGGCTGCGGTCGGGCAAATGGGTTTGGTTCAGGCCTATGAAGAAGAGTTCCAAAAGCATGGCTTGCATACAGCTCAAGTCTTGTTGACGCACGATGATCTGTCTAACCGCAAGCGCTACTTGAATGCTAGAAGTACCGTTCGTTCAATTGTTGAGTTGGGTGCCATTCCAATTATCAACGAAAATGATACGGTTGTGACGGATGAGATTCGTTTTGGTGATAATGATACCTTGGGGGCTTTGGTTGCCAACTTGGTTGAGGCTGATGGCCTGATAATTTTAACGGATCAGGCGGGGATGTTTGATAAGGATCCGCGTCGAAATGCTGATGCGCAAATGTTGACTCAGGTATTGGCCTCAGATGAGCGGCTAGAGGAGATGGCTTCCGGTGGTGCAGGTGCGCTAGGGCGTGGTGGAATGGCGACCAAGGTGCGAGCAGCCCGTTTGGCGGCGCGTTCCGGTGCTTATAGTGTGATTGTTGGTGGCAAGATAGAAAGTATTTTGTTGCGCTTAAGAGCGGCAGAGGATTTGGGTACTATGATGCTGCCTTCAACCTCAAGACAAGTTGCGCGTAAGCAATGGTTGGCAGGGCATCTCCAGACAGCAGGTAATTTGGTGCTTGATGATGGGGCTGTGGCAGTGCTAGAGCGTGGTGGTAAAAGTTTACTGTCTGTCGGGGTTGTTTCGGCAAGTGGTCGTTTCAAGCGTGGTGANATATGGTCTCGTGCAAAGATAGTTCTGGCAGGGAATTTGCGCGAGGCTTAGTAAATTATGATGCGCCAGATGCGAAGAGGATTCTAGGTAAGTCGAGTGACGAAATCTTATCGATTCTAGGCTTTT
>NZ_LWFE01000744.1:0-456 GCF_001635675.1 Oleiphilus sp. HI0061
ACTGCTCCATCCCAATACGACGACGCAAATCAAGAACCTGCNTGATCTGTCCATTTATAGTAGTCATGCCCCGAAAAAAGTCGCCCTGATAAAACAGCTTTACCAAGCTGTAGTTTCCAGAAAAAACATTCTCAACATCGCGACAATAAACCGCCAATCTGATATGACCAACCCTAGCGACCAAATATTCATTTTTATCCATAAAACCCTCTGTGCAAAAAAATCCCATGAAAACCTAAACTTACTAATATTTAGCACATCAAAATTCGCTATATAATTTAAAGTGGTAGCAGCCAATCGACATTCTGTCCAACTTTTATCTCTCTTTTCTCAAACTCTTTATCAAATCTGATGTATTTGTAGTCTATTTTAGGCTCTACATGCTACGCGAAGCTCTTGAAAGGTGGTAAGATGAGTGTCCTTGCGAACTTAATATTATCGACTGGAAAACCAGTT
>NZ_LWFE01000745.1:0-405 GCF_001635675.1 Oleiphilus sp. HI0061
CTGCAAGCAGCCCTGTTACGACCCACCTGAAAGCAGTCAGCAATAAAGAAATAGCCATAATCAAACGTATCGAATGTAAGCCAAACCAACGGTGCATATAAATGAAGAGAAGCACTTCAGCAATAACACCTAAGCTCCATAGCACCCCAACCTGCGCAGTGCTATAACCCAAAGATTCCATGTAGATACTAAAATAAGTGTAGTAAGCGCCGTGAGAAACCTGCAATAAAAAGCAGACGATAAAGAATTGCTGAATATCACGTCGCTTTAAATACACCATAAAGCCATGGCTAGCTTCATCATGGCTTTGCGTTCTTTTCGGTTCCTCAAAATGAACTAAGCTGCTAACAAAAATCAACGCGATCACACAGAGCAAACTTATAGGAAAATATGCAATCCCCCAAA
>NZ_LWFE01000746.1:0-282 GCF_001635675.1 Oleiphilus sp. HI0061
AACATATTCATAGAGTGCATAATTTTCCTTTCCATTTAACGATAGGTGTTTTTACTGAAGAGGGAATTATGTTTCGAGAGTGCTACAAATTTATGTCTCTTTTAAGTCACTTTGGTGACGGTACTTATATGCAAGGAGTGGAGCCTTCCTGTTTCTATAGAAAAATGACTAGTCGAAACAGGAGGCGAGTTGATTTAGCCGGGCTAGAGAGCACAGAGGTTTGATAACCAGATTGTCTGATAAGGCGCTAAATCGATTGTGTTATCAGCTTTGCTAAGCTCT
>NZ_LWFE01000747.1:0-618 GCF_001635675.1 Oleiphilus sp. HI0061
TTGTCTCAGTCACTTCGTATTTCTGAAGCGCTATGCACAGGCAGATAGAGACCAGCAAAATTCGTTGATACTAAATTCTTTATTAACTTCATCTTAGTCACGAACAAAGATAAGTTGAAGTAACAAAAAGTATCTTTTTATTAGCGTCGTTTATAGATGCGTTTTTTTCCAGTTTTTCAGAGGTATTATCACACTTGTTTTCATTCTTACGCAGGTTAGAAAAAACGTTTATAAATAAAAAAGGCGCTCGAAAGAGCGCCTTTTTTCAGCAAAATAAATAACGCCTTAGATGACCGGCGCCAATATGTAGGTTATTGAACTGTATGCATATGTACGTCTTGCTGAGGGAACGGAATACTAATTCCTTGCTCATCAAACGCTTTCTTAACTGCTTCGAACATTGTGAAGTGAACTGCCCAGTAGTCCGCCGTCTTAGTCCAAACCCTAACGGTAAAGTTGACGGAACTATCCGCTAATTCAGAGATCGCAATCAAATGCTCAGGATCTTTTAATACACGAGAATCTGAAGTGATCAAGCCTTCAATAATCGCTTTCGCTTTATCAATATCATCGCTATAACCAATACCAAAAACGAAATCAACACGGCGAGTATCCAGC
>NZ_LWFE01000748.1:0-408 GCF_001635675.1 Oleiphilus sp. HI0061
TGGATTACAGTGAGGCTGATATCGTTATTCAAGACGAAGAGGGTGCTTCTTATGAAGCTGCCATACAAGATGCCAATGGCAATGCGATTACTCAAATTGATGTGGAGCTAAATCTTAATGAAGGCAATAGCATCAATATATCCCCTTTCAAAACCGCTCAATTGACGCTTGATTTAGACTTGGCTGCCTCAAATACTATTGAGTCTTTCGAGCCACCCTTAGTAACTGTAGAGCCTTTCATGGTCGGCAGTACCGAGCTGGATATCGATAGGGAACATCGACTAAGGGGTTTACTCGAGAGTGTTGATCTGGCCACTAATACCATCGACATGAAACTAATTCCGATGCGCTTACGTCGCGGAACCTTTGGCGATTTCGACTTCCATGTCGATGACAATACACTGTATG
>NZ_LWFE01000749.1:0-439 GCF_001635675.1 Oleiphilus sp. HI0061
CAGATAATGCCGAGCATGATTTCATCTGCACCGCCGCCAGTAGATACTAGGCGTACGTCACGCATGGCGCGAGATACTTCGTTGTCCCACATGTAACCCATGCCACCCCAATATTGTAAACAAGAATCGGTTACTTCTCGGCCCAAGCGGCCTGCTTTTAGCTTCGCCATAGAAGCAAGCTTGCTGACATCCTGCTTGTTGATATAACCTTCAACTGCCTGATAAGTCAGGGCTCGAAGGGCTTCGATTTCAGTTTGTAATTCTGCAAAGCGGAAGTGAATTACCTGATTATTAATCAGAGGCTGACCGAAGGTCTCTCGTTGCTTACAGTAATCGATAGTGCTGTTTACGCAGCGTTCCAGAGCTTTGATGATATTTGCCGCACCAAACATACGTTCTTCCTGGAATTGCATCATTTGCATCATGAAGCCCATTCCTT
>NZ_LWFE01000750.1:0-376 GCF_001635675.1 Oleiphilus sp. HI0061
TCCGTCAGTAAGGCCCGTCAGGCCTTCAGCGGTCCAAATACCTTCTCCCTCATTGGATGCTGTGACCCAGCTGTCACCATCACTTGGGTCTGTTGACATTGCTACGGTGATGCTAGAGATCGTAAGCTCATAGTCGGAGTCTGCATTGAGTATTTGCCCAGCGCTAATTGCCGGAAAGCTCATCATGCTTTCCTTGGTAGTGATAAAAACACTGAAGTCATGACCGCTATCTCCATCTGATAGGCCATCATTGAATAGAATGTAGGTGCGTTTTTCTTCTCCGCCCATCATATTTGCAATAGTATCAGTTTGGCTCTTTAGATTAGCGCGGGCTGTCTCTCCCATTGCCATCATTACATCTGGCTGAAAGGTAACG
>NZ_LWFE01000751.1:0-802 GCF_001635675.1 Oleiphilus sp. HI0061
AGCTATTTTCAACAGAAGCCGCCAACAAAGCTTGTTATACAGCACTGCAGTTGTTAGGAGGCAATGGCTATATTAAAGATTATCCTATAGAGCGTCTTACTCGTGATGCACGCGTAACAACAATCTACGAAGGTTCCAGTGAAATACAGCGCATTATTATTGCTAAACAAATACTCAGTGAAGCATAGCTTAATCAGCCTTGCAGATAAGGGGCCAACTTAGAACGGAATTCCGCCTTAACCCCCATACTTTTGAGTATCCAGTACTGACCACTTATCATCCGGTCAATATATAAGCTTTCAACCGGCGGGCTAAAGTGCGACATATGTTTAAAGAACAAATGAGTTTGTTTGGCCGCTTCGATATGCAAAGAAGCAGATTCATAGTCATAGTCGTCATTTGTCAGAAAGGGCTCAAATAAAATATTCCGCCAAACTTTGTAGTAGTCTGAACCTGGTGAAGGTTTACTCTCGACCCGCGCACCTAATCTAATAAGCGCATCATCTAGCGCATCATAATCTTCCGCCAAACTAGCAACAATCGCATCTTTATAGGCTGCTAAAACTTCATGCTTAAGCGTTTTAATACAACCAAAATCATAAACAATAACTGAACCGTCTTTTCGAAAAGCAAAATTACCGGGGTGCGGGTCGCCATGAATCTGTTTGAAGTCAAATAGCTGCTCAGCCATAACTTCAAATAGTCTTTCGCCGAGTTGATTGATCTGATCCTGAGTATACTGCTCACGCTTTAGTGCTTGTATATCGTCTCCTGGTAGGTATTCCACCGTTAGAATATGCCT
>NZ_LWFE01000752.1:0-338 GCF_001635675.1 Oleiphilus sp. HI0061
TCAAGCTCTAACTGGACGCGTGTTTTGTCTTCAAGCATCAAAAGATTAGTGACCCATAAGGTAAGACAATCAACAACGAGCACTATATCTTCACCAGCACGTTCCTCAAGCACTTTTGCCAACTCTAGCGGCTCTTCTATCACACACCAATGATCTGGCCGGTCTGCCTTGTGACGCTCAATTCGTGCTGCCATTTCCTCATCCAGTGCTTGTGCAGTGGCAAGCAAACAAATCGACGATGCACTATTGTTTGCTATAACTAGCTCTGCTTGCTGTTCTGCATATCGGCTCTTGCCAGACTTTACCCCTCCAAGAATGAGTCTTTTCATCCGGCCTGC
>NZ_LWFE01000753.1:0-327 GCF_001635675.1 Oleiphilus sp. HI0061
AATCGTTGTTGCAGTGAAGATACCCATGTGGGCGTTCATGTTGAAGTTGGACAATGCAAGCACCATAAACCCTGCGACTAAAACGAAGGTTGTCACCCAAAGTGCAGTACCAACGGTTGCGAAAGCATATTGCACCGCTTGCTCGCTAGTATAGCCTTTCTCACGCCTAGCCCTTCGATACTTGCTTAAAAAGTGGACGGTATCATCAACGACGATACCCAGGACCATACCTGTTGCGGTACCTACGGATATGCCAACATTACCGTTGAAGATACCCCACAAACCAAATGCAGCACCAATAGGTATAAGGTTAGGGATTAGGCTAAC
>NZ_LWFE01000754.1:0-10401 GCF_001635675.1 Oleiphilus sp. HI0061
ATATCAAATAGTTAAAGGCAACAGTTAAGCTTCCGTTTAAACGGAGAACTGTTGTTTTTGGCATACACTTTGCTGGATATCTGTAAAGGTGCTCAGCTGCGATTTGATATGACGGGATTTTGACGTGGCAGAAGAAGAAAACAAAACTGAAGAAGAGCAATCTGGCGAAGGTGGTTCAAAGAAAAAGCTAATTATTATTATTGCGATCGTTGCAATTTTAGCTATTGGTCTATCGGTTGGTGTGACGATGTTTTTGCTTGGTGGCGATGAAGACGCACCAACTGAACCGGTTATTGAAGAAGAAGTAAAGGAGCCAGCTAGCTACATTCCAATTAAGCCAGCATTTTTGGTTACGTTTAATGTCGATGGGCGTCAGCGGTATATGCAGATTTCATTATCTGTTTCTAGTCGTGATGCCAGTGCTTTGGATGCTTTAGACCACCATATGCCTTTGATACGTTCACGTTTATTGAATGTATACGCAGATCAGGACTTTCAACAGATTCGCACTGAGGAAGGTAAGTTAGCGCTTCAAGCTCAGACAGTCGAAGTGATTAATACTGTCTTAAGTAGTGAAGAGGCTGGTGAGATAGAGAACGTTTATTTCACTAATTTTGTATTGCAGTAGTTTTGTTCAAGATGTTTTAAGTTATTTGTTTGGTGTTATTTTCGCGACCGTCAAATAGCTTATTTTGTGATTGCTTAAAAATTCATATAGTCAGGTATTAGTGTGCAAGATTTATTATCACAAGACGAGATAGATGCGTTATTGCATGGTGTCGATGATGGTGATATCGACACGGAGGACGATGCCGATGAAGAAGGTATACGCAATTACGACTTAGCGAGCCAAGATAGAATTGTGCGCGGGCGCATGCCTACGCTCGAAATGATCAATGAAAGGTTTGCCCGCTACACCAGAATCAGCTTGTTTAACCTGCTCCGTAGAAACGCCGACGTTTCTACGGGCGGTGTCCAGATCATGAAGTTTGGAGAGTATATCCATACTCTTTACGTTCCTACCAGTTTAAATATTGTCAAAATCAGACCTCTTCGCGGAGCTGGTTTATTTATTTTTGATGCCAAGCTAGTTTTTAAACTTGTTGATAACTTCTTTGGTGGTGATGGGCGTCATGCAAAAATTGAAGGGCGTGAGTTTACGCCTACCGAGATTCGGGTTGTTCATATGGTACTCGAACAAGTCTTTATCGATATGAAGGAAGCGTGGAGCGCAGTTTTCAAAATTGATTTTGAGTATATGAACTCTGAAGTTAACCCTTCAATGGCGAATATTGTTAGCCCTAGTGAAGTGATAGTAATTAGTACCTTTCATATCGAACTAGATGGCGGTGGTGGAGACCTTCATCTGGCCATTCCATACTCTACCATTGAGCCGATTCGCGAGATCCTCGATGCTGGTGTCCAGAGTGATGTTGACGATGTTGACGAGCGCTGGATGACAACTATTCGGAAAGATCTTTTAGAGGCTAATGTGCCTCTTAATGCGACAGTCCTAGAAGAACAGATATCACTTAGAGATGTTGCCAAGCTTGAAAAAGGTGATGTTATACCGATAGAAATGCCAGAGTTTATTACGCTAACTGCGAATAAGGTCCCTATGTTCAAAGCAAAGCTTGGGCAAAGTGATGGTCAGTTAGCGGCGAAAATTGAAGAAAAAATTGAACGACCCAACCTCATATCCAGTGTAGTTGACGAAAATTTGGAAGAAGAAAATGAGTGATAACGAAGATCAAAGTGAAGACGAAAAACTAGCATCTGAATGGGAAGCTGCAATGGAAGAGTCTGGTGATTCTGAAGGCGGCGAAGGTAGTGTTGAGGATGAGTGGGCGGCGGCAATGGCCGAAGCTGAAGCTATCGAAGGGGATGATGCTGATGATATTAAGTCTGCGCCTCTAGAGTCTTTTGATTCGCGTCCAGCTGCGGCTGCTAACGCTGGTGCTGGTGGCCCAGGCGCTCCCGATCTTGATGTCATTCTGGATATACCTGTTACGTTATCGATGGAAGTCGGTAATACCTCCATTCCGATCAGAAACTTATTACAATTGAATCAAGGTTCCGTTATTGAGCTTGACCGCTTGGCCGGTGAGCCATTAGATGTTTTGGTCAATGGCACACTAATCGCTCATGGTGAAGTTGTTATGGTTAATGATAAATTCGGTATTCGACTGACTGATGTAGTAAGTCCAACTGAACGTATCAGGCGTTTAGGGTAGTTTTGTGGGCTTACTGATTCGCCTTTGTGTGGTGTTCATACTGAGCACCAGTATTGTGTATGCTAATGAATCCTCAGATTCTACGAATCCTGGCACTGAGCCACAGCAACAATTAGTTGAGTTAGACGATACGTTAAAAACTGAAAACGAAGTTGTCAGCTCAAATACTGAATCGACCCACCTTAGTAAAGCTCGTGCACCAGAGTACGACCCGATAACGAGTTGGCCTATTGTTGTCGCTACTTTATTCGCAATGGTGGTCTTCATTTTTGTCTTGGCTTGGTTTGCTCGCCGATTTAGCGGATTTAATATTGCTAAAAATAGAGAAATGGAAGTGCTTTCGTCTCTTCCGCTTGGTGCAAGAGAAAAAGTTAGTTTGGTTCGTGTAAAAGGGCAGACACTTCTTTTGGGTGTTACCAATCAGCAGATTTCTTGTTTGCATACTTTTGACAGCGATTCTGATCTTAGTGATAACGCTCAAGAAGGTGGTGGTCGTGGTGCACATTCCGATTTTTCGACAACTTTAAAAGGCTTGCTCACTAAAAGTACGCCTGAGGAGCAAGGCAGCTCTGAGCTTAACTCTCAAGAGGGTAAGCTATGACAACGAAGTCAAAGTTTTCAGTGCGTACTTTTGCACTCCTAGCACTAGGTGTCGTTCTGTCATTGTTGTCATTTTCAGCTTTTGCTGAAGGTGCGCAAGGAAGCCCGGGTATTCCTGCTCTAACCCTGGTAAATAATTCTGATGGTTCGCAGACCTATACGGTGACGATCCAGGTTCTTGCGCTAATGACTGCGCTAACCTTCTTGCCTGCGATGCTGATGATGATGACTTCATTCACCCGAATAATCATCGTTTTCTCAATACTTCGCCAGGCCTTGGGGCTACAACAAACCCCTTCAAACCAGATAGTTTTGGGTTTATCGCTGTTTTTAACGATCTTTATTATGACGCCTGTTTTTGAAAAGGTTAATGAAACGGCTATCCAACCTTATATGAACGAGCAGCTAGCACCTGTTGATGCCGTTAAAGCCGCAAGCTTACCATTTCGAGAGTTTATGCTGACGCAGACAAGAGAAGATGATATTGCGCTGTTTGTGCGTATATCGGGTGCTGAATACAATACGCTTGATGACTTGCCGTTTTGGGTGTTGATGCCTGCCTTCGTAACAAGTGAACTGAAAACCGCCTTTCAAATTGGCTTTCTGCTGTTCCTGCCTTTTCTAATTCTCGATATGGTCGTGGCGAGCGTACTGATGGCAATGGGTATGATGATGTTATCACCTATGATTATCTCCTTACCTTTCAAGATAATGTTTTTTGTCTTGATTGACGGTTGGGCTCTGATAATGGGTAGTTTAGCCGCCAGCTTTGGAATATAACGAGGTAGATTAAGATGACGCCAGAGTTAGCAATTGACCTTGTAAGGGATGCCGTATTTGTAATTTTGATTTTGGTCACTTTAATACTCGTACCCGGCCTAATCGTTGGCTTGATGGTGAGTGTTTTTCAGGCTGCAACACAGATCAACGAGCAAACGCTAAGCTTCTTACCAAGGCTTCTGGTGACCTTGTTTGTGCTTATTGTCGCGGGTCCGTATATGATGACAAAAATTCTCGACTATTCAGAACGCTTATGGACTAGCATTCCATTACTGATCGGGTAAAAGATGGAATTTACCGACGCACAAATTGGCGCTTGGGTTGGGTCCTTCTTGTGGCCCTTATTCCGTATTGCCAGTTTCTTGATGGTGGTTCCGGTAATCGGAACACGGTTGGTGCCAATGCGTGTCCGAATTGGCTTATCCTTTGCCTTAACGCTAATCGTTGCTCCATTGATTGACCCTGTCCCTGTGATTGACGCTCTGTCAATCGGTTCTTTTTTGATTGTGCTTCAGCAAGTTGTTATCGGTACCTTAATGGGCTTCATGTTTGTGCTACTGATGCAGTTGTTTGTGGTGGCGGGGCAAATGATTTCGATGCAAATGGGTTTGGGTTTTGCTTCGATGGTTGACCCAACGAACGGTGTTAATACACCAATCCTGTCTCAGATATTCCTGATAGGCGTAACCTTAACGTTTCTTGCAATGAATGGTCATTTAGTGATGATTGAAGTGATTGTTGAAAGCTTTAGGGCGTGGCCGATTTCAGCAAGTATTATAGGTGAAAACTCGATAGAGCCTTACTTATTGTGGGATATGTTGATGAGGATTAACTGGCTCTTTGCTTCGGCTCTGCTGGTTGCGCTGCCAGTAGTAACTTCGGTATTGATTGTTAATATCTCCTTTGGAGTTATGACAAGGGCGGCACCGCAGATGAATGTATTCTCGCTCGGTTTTCCAATCGGTATGATTTTCGGTTTTTTCATTCTTTGGGTGGGTGTCGGAAATGTTGATACGCTTTTTATTCGTTTTAGCGAGCATACATATATTTATCTGCGCGATGTGATGGGGGCTTAGAGCGCTTATGGCAGAGAACGATAGTAGTCAGGATAAAACCGAAGAACCCACCGGCCGGAAACTCGAAAAAGCGCGAGAAGAAGGTCAGGTTCCCCGATCAAAAGAGTTAAATACAACTTTTTTACTGATTGTCGGGGCGGGGGGCTTGTTAATTTTTGGTAGCGGTATCGCAGCATCTTTAACAAAGATCATGACTGCTAGTTTTTCGTTTTCTAGAGAGGCGACACAAGATACAAGCCAGATGGGAATGTATCTCGCAAGAGCCGCGGTTGAAGTTGCAGAAGGTATTTTGCCGTTTCTAATTTTGTTGTTTGTATCGGCTATTGCAGGGTCCGTTGCTTTGGGTGGTTGGCTTTTCTCAACTAAAGCTCTGGCGCCTAAGTTTAGCCGAATGGACCCAATTAAAGGCTTGGCGAAGATGTTTTCCCTCAAGTCCTTAGTGGAGCTCATAAAGGCGATTGCAAAGGTGTCATTGGTTGTCGCAGTTGCAGTTTTGATTATTCACTCGCAATTGCCAACGCTTATCGGGCTTGCCGATCAAAATGTAATTTCAGCAATGGAAACAGCTTCCAAAATACTGGGGTGGGGTTTTTTCTATTTAGCATGTACGATGATCGTGATCGCTATGATTGATGTACCTTTTCAGATATTTGATCATACAAAAAATCTGAAGATGACGAAGCAGGAAGTGAAAGACGAATTCAAGGACACGGAAGGTAAGCCAGAGGTTAAACGGAAGATTCGCCAATTGCAGATGGAAATGGCGCAGCGTCGAATGATGCAAGATGTTCCTCAGGCTGACGTGGTGATTACCAACCCAACTCACTTTTCAGTCGCGCTACGATATAAACCTGAAGAAGATGCCGCGCCAATTTTGCTTGCGAAAGGGCATGATCAAGTCGCCTTGAAGATTAGAGAAATTGCCAACGAACATGATGTCGAAATTGTTGAGGCTCCACCGCTTGCGCGTTCGGTCTACCATCATGCCGAGATTGGTCAGGAAATTCCGAGTGGTTTGTATATGGCGGTTGCACAAGTGCTGGCATACGTATTTCAGCTTAAGCAGTTTAGGCGTCGCGTTATTACAAAACCTCCGAAACCGGACTTCCCCATACCGGATGATCTTAAATATGATGGCTCTTGATTAAGGGGCTGGCATTGCCTAATTACCGTAAACTGTAGAAGTCGGCGTGAATCTTGCTGATACCTTACTGATATTTGTTTTTCGTCAAATTAGTGACGATATCAGTCTTGGTAGTGATATTTATGCAGCAAGCCGCAATGCTTCAACAATTCAAGGTTCTTACTCAGGGTAATCTCGCCATCCCGGTGCTATTGATTGCAATCCTGGGGATGATGACCCTTCCTGTTCCTCCTTTCCTGCTTGATTTGTTGTTTACCTTCAATATTGCTTTGGCGCTTGTTGTCTTGCTTGTTTGTGTCTACTCCCTGCGGCCCGTTGAGTTCGCGATATTCCCAACCGTTTTGTTAGTTGCCACGCTTTTACGTTTGGCGCTAAATGTCGCTTCAACTCGTGTTGTTCTCTTGGAGGGGCACGAAGGTGGCGATGCTGCAGGTAAGGTGATTGAGGCCTTCGGTGAGGTTGTCATTGGAGGCAATTACGCTGTCGGTTTGGTTGTCTTTGCTATTTTGATGATTATTAACTTTGTTGTTGTAACAAAGGGTGCTGGCAGGGTCTCGGAGGTTAGTGCGCGCTTTACGCTCGATGCGATGCCGGGTAAACAGATGGCGATTGATGCTGATCTTAATGCTGGCATTATCGAACAGGAAGAAGCCAAGTCACGTCGTGAAGAAATTGCAACGGAGGCTGACTTTTATGGTTCTATGGATGGTGCCAGTAAGTTTGTTCGTGGTGATGCCATTGCGGGTTTGTTGATTTTAGCGATCAATATCATAGGCGGTCTCTCTATTGGCATGGTGCAGCATGATCTAGAATTCTCTGATGCAATGGAAAAGTATTCGCTACTGACTATTGGTGATGGCTTGGTTGCACAGATTCCTTCGCTACTACTTTCTACCGCCGCAGCAATTATGGTGACACGTGTTAGTAGTATGCAGGACATGTCGTCACAAGTTCTTGATCAGATGTTTCTATCCCCAAAGGCTTTATATGTGGCCTCAGGCATGCTTATCGCAATGGGTCTGGTACCGGGCATGCCTCATTTGGCATTCTTGGGTTTGGGTGGCGGTTTAGCATTTTTTGCTTGGTATGGTCAAAACAAGAGATCGAAAGGTGAAGAGGTTGAAGCAAGCGCTCCGGGTGCTCGCAGGTCAGGTGCTCAGCCTAATATGTCTGGCGGTGCTAATGTAACGCCTGATAATCAAGGTCAAATATCGGCTGATGGACAGCCTAAAGAAGAGTACAAAGAGCTTGGCTGGGATGATGTTTTGTCGGTCGATATTATAGGCCTGGAAGTTGGTTATCGCATAATTCCTCTTGTTGATAAAAATCAGGGGGGGGCATTGCTTGGTAGGATAAAAGGGGTGCGTAAAAAGCTGTCGCAAGAGTTAGGTTTCTTAATGCCTTCAGTTCATATTCGCGACAATCTTGACCTTATGCCAAATGTTTACCGAATCACCTTGATGGGCGTAACGATTGCTGAAGCAGAAATTCACCCAGAGAGAGAGCTAGCTATTAACCCGGGTCAGGTCTTTGGGAAAATTGACGGGGTTGAGGGTAGAGACCCTGCTTTTGGGCTTGATGCAATCTGGGTTGAGAGTTCTCAAAAGGATCATGCGCAAACGCTAGGTTATACCGTTGTCGATGCGAGTACTGTGGTGGCGACACACTTGAATCAAGTGCTTCAGAAGCATGCTAGTGAGTTATTGGGGCATGAGGAGGTACAGCAATGGTTGGATCAGTTGGCGAAGGTGTCACCTAAGCTATCAGAAGAGCTGGTTCCAAATACATTAACAGTCAGTCTGTTATTAAAAGTTCTTCAGAGTCTATTGATCGAGGACGTACCTATTAGAGATATGCGTTCGATCGCTGAAGCGCTGGTTAATGTAACTCCAAAGTCAGCTGATTCCACCCTGCTAACAGAAGCATGTCGACAGGGTATGAAAAGATTGATTGTCCAAAATATTTGTGGAAATGATGATGAAATCCCCGTTATTACCTTAGAGCCCGACTTGGAACAGTTATTGCTAAAGTCTGTGCAGCAGTCACAAAAAACTGGCGCGGGTGATGATATGGGAATGATACTTGAGCCCCGAATAGTTGAAACACTTCAGCGATCGCTCGGTGAAGCAGCTCAACGCCAGGAAATGCTCGGAAAGCCTGCAATCCTTTTGGTATCAGGGCCTTTGAGACCAGTGCTTGCTAAGTTTGTAAGGTTTGGGAGTGACCCGATTAATGTCCTTTCTTACCAGGAAGTGCCAAACAATAAACAAATAACAATCGTCGCGAACGTAGGTCAATAAATTGACGTCGTGTCGGTAGAACTCGCTCCAAGGTTCAATTGAAGTGATGAGTAGTAAACATAATCAGGTGATTCCTTATGGAAGTTAGACGCTTTTTTTCAGCGACCATGCAAGAAGTTTTAAAAATGGTTCGAGAAGAACTTGGCCCCGATGCGGTTATCTTATCCAACTCAAAAGTTGACGGTGGTGTCGAAATTGTTGCTGCGCTCGACTATGAGGAAGATGTCTCACCTGAAACCATCGAAAGTCAATTGATAGAGCGTGGCGAGCCTAGCCCTTCCCAACTTGCTCGTATGCATGCAGAAAAACACCTGAAACTGCAAAAAGAGCTAGATAGTGCGCGTAGAAAGATAGAAGAGGTTAAGGCTAAGCGTAAAGAGCGGCCTGATGCTCTTGCGCAAGAGAACGATTCAGAGGCAGTGTCTGAACCAGAGGCAAGCTCTTCGGCAATGGAGCGCAAGGCTGCGTCACATGATGCTAAACAAAATGGTACTCCGTGGGGCGAATTATCGGATATGCGTGCAGAGATATTAGAGATTAAAAAACTAATGTCCGGGCAGGCTTACAAGCAAGTGCAGAATGAAAAAGAACGTGAGCAATCGGCTACGCTCAGCAAAATCGAACGTAAACTCGAATCCCTTTGTATTGCCGGGGATCTTAAAAAACGGCTAATGGCAATGGTTGATTTAGGTATGGACTACAGTCAGGCATGGTCTCGTGTTTCACAGGGTGTTTCAGCTTTAATATCGGCTCCTGAAGATGACCTGATCGAGCAGGGTGGCGTCATTGCATTGGTTGGGCCTACAGGTAGTGGTAAGACCATGACAATAGGTAAAATGGCTGCTCAGTTTGTTATTCGACATGGTGCTGATGATATAGCCTTGGTGACAACTGACAGATACCGCATAGCTGCGCACGAGCAACTAAAGGTGTTTGGCAGAATACTCAATGTGCCTGTCCATGTTGTTGATGAGCGTCATAGTCTGGATACCATACTTGATGGCTTGCGTCACAAAAAACTTGTCTTGGTTGATACTGCTGGCCTAATGCATACCGACGCGTGCTGGTCTGAGCAGCTGCAGGAATTAAAGCTGTCGGGTCATGATATTCAGTCACACCTTGTTGTATCGTCTGTAGGGCAGTATCAGGTGATGTGTTCAAATTACCATCACTACAAAATGGTAGGCTTGTCAGGCGCCATTATTACTAAGGTTGATGAAGCTGTTAGCCTGGGTGAGGTGATGAGCTTTCTTATCGATACGCGTCTCAAAGCCAGTTATTTTACTGACGGTCAGCGAGTTCCTGAGGATATTCATGTGTTTAGGCAAAAAGAAATCCTCTCGAGAGCTGAATCTTTATTGAATAGTTCGGAGCGATGGGTAACAATCAGCGCCCAAGAGCATGAAGGTGGTTTAGATCAAATATTCTCTCATTCTGCGTAAACTTAATCATATCTGCTAAACTCTTATTAGCGTTGATTAAAATATAGAGCTGAATGTAGCAAGATTATGCAGCATACACTGAAAATACGGTCAATGTTTCAGTATCACGAAGATCTCAATATGGTTGAATAAACTGAAGTGCGAAAAATAATTAGATGTATAAAAGGGGATTTTCACCAGTATGGCGAATTCTAATCCGGTTCAGGTAATCGCGGTAACTGGCGGTAAAGGTGGTGTGGGCAAAAGTAATGTGTCTATTAACCTTTCGATTATGCTCGCTGAGATGGGGCGTCGTGTCGTACTTTTAGATGCCGATTTAGGTTTGGCTAATGTTGATGTTTTGTTAGGTATCACCTCTAAAAGCAATATAGCGGATGTGATAAGTGGCGAATGTTCTCTGCGTGACGTTTTGGTTGATGGGCCCAAAGGAATAAAAGTAGTACCAGCTTCATCTGGTACGCAAAAAATGGTTTCTTTGAATCCAATGGAACATGCCGGTTTAATTAATGCCTTTAGTGAAATTTCTGAAGATCTCGATGTCCTGATTATTGATACCGCAGCAGGTATATCCGATGGTGTTGTTTCGTTTCTTAGGGCTGCGCAAGAAGTTATTGTTGTCGTATGTGATGAGCCTACATCGATTACCGATTCATATGCGCTAATTAAATTGTTAAATCGCGATTACGATATGTACCGTTTTCGTGTACTGGCGAATATGGTTAAAACGCAGGAAGAGGGGCGCCACCTCTATTCCAAGCTTGCTCACGTTACTGAGAGATTTCTCGATGTTGCTCTGCAGTATGTTGGGTCAATCCCTTTCGATGA
>NZ_LWFE01000755.1:0-589 GCF_001635675.1 Oleiphilus sp. HI0061
TCGATACTCCCAAGAGACCGAAGCAGCTAAGCGCTCTACATACGTAAACGCTGTATCAACATCTTTACTTAGGTAAGTCAGCCCTGCTTTGAAACGGCCATCAAAGATGAAACACTGGTGATATAATTCCGCCATATAAAGTGATTGAGCACTCAGAGCAACCCCATTTCCTCTGACGCCACCATCTTCATTTAACTGTAAATAGCTGGCACGCGCACTCCAAAGTGAGCCACCACCATTTTGAAGACTCATTCCGAAGGACAAAACCTCTGAGTCATTATCAAAACTAGCACCAAGCGTACGCCCATGATAGCGATAGCCACTTTCATAAAGACTATGTTCATAGGTGGTATTATAAAATACCGTCTCAAAACCATCCGCAATGGTATTTGCGTATTCCAACTCGTACTTTATGAAAGTGGCTATCGCTATCATGGGCGTACGCTTGGTGCTAGTTTTGATAATGACTCAGAGGTTTTGTCCTTCGGAATGAGTCTTCAAAATGGTGGTGGCTCACTTTGGAGTGCGCGTGCCAGCTATTTACAGTTAAATGAAGATGGTGGCGTCAGAGGAAATGGGGTTGCTCTGA
>NZ_LWFE01000756.1:0-475 GCF_001635675.1 Oleiphilus sp. HI0061
GTTTGATTTCGTAGCGTGTGCGCTCAAAGTCACTCATAGGAATGCTGCTGGGAGGACGCTCGTGTGTCAACCAGCCTACGATTAAATCAATTAGTGCCGATTTACTTATCAAACCCATTTCATAAACCTTTTATTATCGATACTATTGGGTATAGACAATAAAGCTGCATTCAACAAAGGCTAAATTGTAAAATCTTATTAATGCAGGGCTGGTTAAACGCTAGTTACTGAATCAATACCGGGTGTATAGCGACACGATTACCCGTATTGAGTAGTCTCGAACGAGAGGGTGAAATATGTCAAAAGATATCGACCAGAGCGATGAGATCAAACAAATAAAGGATGGTGACCAGAGCTCGCAGCTATCCGAGAAAATCAAAGAGTCTGCACGTCAGATCTGGTTGGCAGGTTTAGGGGCCTACAATAAAGCTGAAGAAGATACCGGAAAGATTTTCGACAAGCTTGTAAAGGAAGG
>NZ_LWFE01000757.1:0-400 GCF_001635675.1 Oleiphilus sp. HI0061
CTGACGGTCAAGTGGTTTGCGATCTATCCAGGAAATACTAAACAAACGAATAGCTAGAGCAACGAGTATGGGGAAAACCAGGGTAGTTGCCGTTATCGATTCCAATAAGGGGCAGACTTGGCCGCCATATAGCATAAAAGCAATGGCTGCTAGCAAATAATGTGCGGCCACTCGTCTCTCAACTTTCACATGCCTCATAGTTTATTTCCCTGGATAAGCAGACCGAGCCACTGATGTAATTCGCGGCTATATTATTGTGACAAATTCTATCGCTAGAAGTTTAGTGGATATATAACAAAGTACTTTCCCATATATACGAAGCTCCCAACATTTAGACTTTGTGCTGCTCATAGCGTGGACGCTCGGCTTTGGCGTCAAACCACTCTGACTTGGACTCACA
>NZ_LWFE01000758.1:0-306 GCF_001635675.1 Oleiphilus sp. HI0061
CAATAGCGAACTTGCTTCAAGCGTCTCATATACATACTCCGGAAACAGGCTTAGATCTCAATCTGAGGATAGTGATAATGACGGCGAAGCAAACTCTTCAATCAGCTATAACTATGACTTAAACGGCAATATCCTAAGCCAGCATAACATTCGATCCAACCAGGAAAACACTCAAACTTCTATAAGCCGCTTCAGCTACGACAGTAACAATCGCCCAAACCGCTACGAGCGTGATGATAACCAGGACGGCACACCAGAATATATCGAGTCATATCAATATAATAATTTGAACAAGCGGACCGAATA
>NZ_LWFE01000759.1:0-444 GCF_001635675.1 Oleiphilus sp. HI0061
ATGGGATCGCTTAATCCAAGCTTAGAAAATGGCATGTACACCTCAGTATCGCGTTAATCTAGGGAGTGGATTGTGCCAATAGGCTGGGTTGAAAGCTATGGTTATTTTTTGAGAGACAAGCATGGTAAGAGAAATTCGTATTGCACAAGCAACATTATCAACATATCCATGTATTATTCGGTTAGACATTTGGAAGACTAAGGCTCAATGCGATGAATGCATCAATAGTCAAAAGCTTAAACAGTTAGTAAGCGGAGAAGCAATATGGATATGGACGAATCAGTAAATGTACTTGGCGAAGTCTTGGAACTATGTGGAAGCGACCCCGTCACAGGGTATTATCGAGATGGAAAATGTAATACCTGTGAAGCAGACACAGGTTCACATACGGTTTGTATCGAAGCGTCTAAAGACTTCTTAGAATATTCCAGGTTTAAAGGGAAC
>NZ_LWFE01000760.1:0-854 GCF_001635675.1 Oleiphilus sp. HI0061
CAGTTAGCAGCGCTTATTCAGCGGCTTCAGGGCATTCTATTGAGCCTGCTTCGCGCATGTCGCCAAGTGGCACGTTAAGGTTGGTATCGCTATCGCGTTTTGCTGAGCCGTGATAGATTGCCCTGCACTCACCAGGTGAAGACAATTTGCAGTTTTCTAAAGCTGCCTGAGAGGCTTGTTCCTCTGTTTCATAAGGGCCATGAAATTGGCGGTTTTCGAGGTAGAAATATCCTTTTTCTATCTGCTCTACCCCCTTTTATCCCTCTTATATCAACTAGGTTGTATAGCTTCGGCTCGGCAATGTTCTTAAGATAAAAGCTCGCCCTGAAAAGAATTCCGATACTATAGTTGCCCACCCCGTTCTTATGAAGTGGAGGAAGTATGCCCGATCAAACTTTAACAGACGGCAATAGCACCCTTGAGCCTCTAGAATCTCTATCAAACCCTGAACTAATTGCTCATATCTTGCAGCGCTACCATGAAGTCCATCGACAACAGCTTAGCGAACTAAATGAAAAGGCTGCTCGAGTTGAATCTGTACACGGTGAACACCCAGAGTGTCCTCATGGCCTATCTAATCACCTGCAAACAATGAAGATAGAGCTCGAACAACATATGTTTAAGGAAGAAAACATCCTCTTCCCTATGCTGGAACAAGGAATGGGAGCAATGGCTCAGGGCCCTATCTCGGTGATGCGTCATGAGCACGATGAACATGCTGGTGCAATCTCCCAGCTATCAGAGCTAACGAACCAGCTGACATTACCAGAAGACGCTTGTAATACCTGGACAAGGCTTTATGCCTTAATTTCTGAATTTATCGAAGATTTGCAAAGTCATATCTCGATTGAAAA
>NZ_LWFE01000761.1:0-388 GCF_001635675.1 Oleiphilus sp. HI0061
GAGATTGAGTGAGTTCAGAAATAGACGGATTATCAGCGTGATTGATAGACCAATATGTAATGCCAATAGCGAGCATACACAACAGGACTAACGCACTTATTGCTCTAGATAGATTCATTATTAACATTGCCCAGCTAAAGCAGCCCTTGTGATAACAAAGCTGCCTCAGCTCAAGCAATTAGGCCTCCCCATTCGTTTTTCATGACAAACATGAGTACCAAACGTTACATGAGTTTCAAGAATTCACGTAGGGCTAGTTTTTCTTCTGCAGGTAGATCTATACCAAACTGGTGGCCTTTGTTCTCAACAAAATCACCGCACTTCAAGAATACTGCATCATGTGGATTAGACGAAAGTACATGCGCAGCAGGCGTGCCTTTAGGGAAAT
>NZ_LWFE01000762.1:0-397 GCF_001635675.1 Oleiphilus sp. HI0061
TAAAAAGTCCAAGATGTGCAGTACACGCCCAAGGCCAAGGCATAGACATAAGGATGGCGAGACCAGGAGTCTTCAGAGAAGCGTGTTTGGTCGCCTTGTCTTGCAACGCAGAATAACAGAGCGGTATAAGCGATGATGGCAGTAAACACTATGCTGGCTGACACGATGACCTCTTCATTTAATTATTATTTCTTGAGTATTCGCTATGTATATACAGCTTGCTGACTACCGGTGAATAAAAACCAGTGCTGTATCGCATTTTTCATATTATAAGGTCTACTACTTTAGTCGTAACTTAGACCAAAGTCTTGGTCCCTTCTCCTAAATTACTTGCTAGATTGGCCTTGGCTTCTGGAAATAAAAGAAGACCTGGAGGCTGTCGGAGAATTGCGATCGG
>NZ_LWFE01000763.1:0-422 GCF_001635675.1 Oleiphilus sp. HI0061
AAGACCCGATTATTTATTCCGAGCGAACTTGGCTACGGAAATAGAGCTGCTGGCGCCATCCCGGCTGGCTCGGTACTAATTTTTGATGTTGAGTTGCTTGGCATCAATGAATAAACAACTATAGTGAGATATAACTACTCGTAACAGAACAATTACGAGTCTTTTTAAGATAACGGAGAATAGAATGAAGCTTGTTACTGCGATAATCAAACCTTTTAAACTTGATGATGTACGTGAAGCACTATCAGAAATCGGTGTTCAGGGTATAACAGTTACTGAAGTTAAAGGATTTGGTCGCCAGAAAGGTCATACAGAGTTGTATCGTGGCGCTGAGTACGTTGTAGACTTTCTACCAAAAGTTAAACTAGAAGTAGCGATCAGTGAAGATATGCTAGATAAAGTTATCGAAGCGATGACAAATG
>NZ_LWFE01000764.1:0-708 GCF_001635675.1 Oleiphilus sp. HI0061
CTGGGTCCATCGTTGTTTCCCAAAGCTGCTCAGGGTTCATCTCACCTAGACCTTTATATCGCTGAATATAAAGACCACGCTGAGCTTCCTTCATTAGAACCTCTAAACCTTGCTTAAAATCAGTGATCGCAAACTGTTTTTCACCACGCTTAATAAAGCTATTCTCACTGAAAATACCTTCAAGAGACTTCGCCATCGTGACAATTTTTTCATAACCAGCTGACTCAATGAACTCTTCACTGAAGATATACTCAGTTGATATACCGTGCACAAATACATCAACTTTTGGTAAGTACAGGTCTTTTTCTTCGTCGTGAGAAATACCAAATACATAGTTCATACCTGTCTTGGTATCAATACCAAGCAAAGGCTGTATTTCTTCAACCCAAGCCGAAACTGTCGCTTTCTCTTTAAGATCTTCTTTATTCAGCGCGCTTACTTTAAGCAAAGTTTCCAGTACAAGTAACGGATAAGAACGGGCAAGCTTAGAAATAATGGTTTCTACTTCACGATATTGACCAACTAAGGTTTCTAAACCTTGGCCAGAGATTGAGGGTGTTCCCTCATCAACATATAAATGAGTATCATCTAAAGCTGACTGGGTCAGGTATTGTTCTAAGGCAGCTTCGTCTTTCAGGTACTGCTCCTGCTTGCCCTTCTTAACTTTATATAAAGGAGGCATAGCAATAAAAATATGACCACGTTCTA
>NZ_LWFE01000765.1:0-13613 GCF_001635675.1 Oleiphilus sp. HI0061
AGCTTCACGAACAAACTCTGGGTTAAATACTGCCGCTGTATTGATCGCAACCTTATCCGCGCCGGCATTCAACATACAGCGGATATCTTCAACTTTTCGGATTCCACCACCAACCGTTAGCGGAATAAACACTTCACTCGCCATTTTTTCAACAGTATGAACCATTGTGTCACGGCCTTGGTGACTCGCTGTGATGTCCAAAAAGGTGATTTCATCAGCCCCTTGCTCATCATACTTTTTGGCAACTTCTACCGGGTCACCTGCGTCACGGATATCAACAAACTGTACGCCCTTTACAACGCGCCCTTCATCAACATCCAAACAGGGAATAATTCTTTTAGCCAAGCCCATTAACTAGCTCTCCACTTATAATTTCAATCTTCACAATAGTCTTGAGCCTCTTTAAGGCTTAAGGCTTTTTCATCCAAAGCTCGTGAAACCAATACGGTTTCGATACCCACTTCAGACTCGGAATACAATGCACGAATATCATCCATATCTGCTACCCCGCCAGTCACCCACAATGGTACGCGAGAGACTTCAGCAAGCTTAATAGCCTCGTCGAGATTAACACCCTGACAGCTCCCTATACGCCCAAGGTCTCGATAAACCAGAGCAGAAATATCAGCAGCACTTAATTGCTGCGCCCAGGTTTCGGCAGTAACTGGTGACGTTTTCTGGCAACCATGTGTACACACCTGACCCTCTAGCAGTGACAGGCTCACCGTAATGCGCTCAGGAAAGCGCTTACACATTTCAGCAATAAACGCAGGATCTTCTATAGCTTTAGTTCCTAAGGTCACTGTTCTAATACCAGACTTCAGGTAATGCTCAACTTCAGATTCACTACGAATTCCACCTTCAACATGTAAATTTAGATTTGGAAAACGCTGAGCGATCGAAACGATCATTTCTGCATGAGCCGTCCGCCCCTGAATTGCACCATCTACGTCAAACACATAAAGGTCCTGCACACCGGCATCCATCCAACGCCCGGCAAGGTCTGTCGCATCATCGGAGTAAACTTTGGTCTGATCAAGGTGATGACCAGACACATGCACACATTTAGCCTGCATTAGGTTAATTGAGGGTAGGATATTCATCGCTTGACTAGTACCTTCTATTTTCCAGACCAGTTCGCAAAATTCTTGAGTAGCTGTAAACCTGCATGCTGGCTCTTTTCAGGGTGAAACTGAACTGCAAAAATGCTATCTCGGCTAAGTGCCGCAGCGATAGACTTCCCGTATTGGGCCGAACCTGCCAAGTATTGATGATCAGCCGCTACGTAATAGCTATGGACAAAGTAAAAACGCGAGGCATCTGAGATCTTATGCCACATAGGGTGATCACCATTCTGCACCACCTGATTCCACCCCATATGCGGTACTTTCAAACGAACCTTCTCGCCCTTATCGTTCTCTTCATACAAGCTTTCGCCAAAATGCAAAACATCGCCTGGGAAGGCACCGATACAATCAACGCCTCCATTCTCCTGGCTATGTTGAAGCAAAGCTTGCATGCCAACACAAATACCCAAAAAAGGTCTGTCCTTGGAAACTTCCATGCTTAAGCTATCAAAGCCCAAACGCTTAATTTCAGCCATGCAATCGCGCATAGCGCCTACACCAGGCAAAACAACCTTATCTGATGCACGAATCGTATCCGCATCCGAAGTTACAAGGACTTTTGCATCAGGCGCTACGTGTTCAAATGCCTTCGAAACCGAATGCAAATTGCCCATACCATAATCAATAATGGCAATTGTCGTCATTTTTTCTCACTCGTAAAAAGCAACTGACCTCAAAAGAGGCCAGTATTATTTATTAACTGTCGTACAACTTGAAACCGGTTCTATAAAGAACCTTTAGTAGACGGCATTTTTCCTTCCATTCGCTCATCAAGTTCCAAAGCCATGCGAAGCGCGCGGCCAAAAGCTTTGAATACCGTTTCGATCTGATGATGAGCATTTTTACCCTTCAGATTATCGATGTGCAAAGTTACATTGGCGTGATTTACAAAACCTTGAAAAAACTCATAAAACAGCTCTGTATCGAAGCGGCCGACACTTCCTCTGGTAAAAGGAATATCGTATTCCAAGCCAGGACGGCCAGAGAAGTCGATAACAACACGCGACAATGCCTCATCTAGAGGAACATAGGCATGGCCATAACGACGAATGCCTTTCTTATCGCCCACAGCTTTAGAGAATGCCTGGCCTAGTGTAATACCCAAATCTTCAACGGTATGGTGATCGTCTATGTGCAAGTCGCCTTTACAGTGCGCATCGATATCAATCATGCCATGACGACAAATCTGATCCATCATATGCTCTAAAAAAGGCACGCCAGTATCAAATTTAGCCTCACCCGTTCCATCAAGATTCACAGAAACTTTTATCTGTGTTTCCAGAGTATTACGTTCTACTTGGGCTTTTCTCTCAGCCATTTACTTCTCCGAAAATAAAATAATAAATAGATAAATTAGATAGCCTTATTTATCCACAGCACAAAAGGTCTAAGCCAATGCGCCTTTCAGGTTGTCGATATACTCATCAACCATTGCACTAAATTCATGCTTAACAACCGGGCTAATTGCTAACTTAAGCAGGCCTGGTAAAGGCAAAGTCAATTGCGCAGAAGTCGTTAATTTCAAGTTAGTTACGCCGTCACCTTCGGTTATTTCCCACTTACCTGATACAACGCCATTACCCTCACCCTTAACAGGAGTCCAAGTAACTTCACATGCGGCTTCGTCAGCAGAATACTTACAGGCATAAACAGTCTGGATTGCATGATCACCCAAGCCTACCTTTTCCATTTCCCAAAGAAAGGTATTGTCACCTTGATCGGTTAGTGCTTCAACTTTTGGGAAGTGGGCGCCTGAAGCGGGCACATCCGCCAACAATGCAAAAGCAGTGCTTGCATCGGCTTTAACGGTAAACTCGCGATCAATATCAATACTTACTTTAACGGTCATTTCCTACCTCACTATTATTATCACTGGTGGTTTTCTCAGGGTGTATTTCTGTGCGGGCAAGCCTATTAATGAGCGTTCCGATTAGAAATTCGAAAAGCTTCAATGACATAATCCTGCAGACCAGCAATAATAAACACTTCAAAGATAAAAAGCCACGATACCTTGAACAAGAAACCGACTCATTAAGGGCCATATACAGCAATGAACAAATTTCTTAAATTCAGCTTACTTTTGGTTATCGGACTGCCCTTATTAGCAGTGCTAGGTATCGCGCTGTTCATTCAGTTTCAAGATGCAAATCGCTTCAAACCTACGATTGAGCAGCAAGCTATAGAACAAGCCGGAATAAACTTATCGATAGACGGGTCCCTAACCTGGTCTTTGTACCCACTCGGCATTGATATCAACGATATGCAAATCAGTGATCAGCATGGACAAGCGTTTGCATCTATTAAGAGAATACTGGCGCAGGTAGACCTATTTTCTTTACTCAAGGGTTCACCCAGCGTTCACACCCTGCTTCTCGATAGTGCAAAAATATCGCTATTTGAAGACGAGCAAGGAAAAGCCAATTGGCTTAATATTCTACCAACACAAGAAACAGCGGCACTGGAAAAAGACACCTCGGAAACGAAAGCAAAAGATTCAAATCAAGACTCAAAAAACCAGAAGACTTCTGAGCTTTCGTTTTTACTCAGCCAGCTAAGCATATCTAACCTAAACATTGCTTATACATCAGAGCTCAAAAACCAAAGCATTAAACTTTCACCTGCGAGTATTAAGGTTTCAAACATAGCACCAAACAAAGATGTACCCTTCGACATAGACTTCACCTTCGAAGACACCATAGAAAAACTAACACTCAATTCTAATATTATTGGCCTTATCGAGTTTTCACCTGACTTTTCAAAAATTACGGTAAAAGAACTCAAGAGTAATTTTGAAGCGAATGGCGCCTTCTCTCAGTTCGAAGTAATTAATGCAAGTCTCGACAGCAAATTCACTGTGAACACCAGTAAAGAAGAAATAGTGGTTGAGGAGCTTTTCCTCATACTCGAGGAACTCAAGCTTGATAGTCAGTTAAGCCTTACAAACTACTTAGAATCACCTCACCTTCAAGGGCAAGTCCAAGTCAACAAGTTCAACCCCAAGATTCTAGCCGAGAGATTTGGAATTGCATTACCCACCTTATCTTCACCTGAAGCGCTAAACGCATTTAGCCTTTCGAGTAAGCTCGAATTTAAAGACCAGGCTCTATACTTTCAACAAATCAACACACAAGTAGATAAGAGTTCATGGCAAGGAGACCTTACATTCAATAGCAGTAATCAAGCGTTTGCACTTAGCCTTGTCGGTGACTCAGTTAATATCGATAATTATTTACCCGCCGAAGAGGAAAATAACAACACCCAAGCAAGCGCCAACGATGAAGCACCAACGAACAACCAAACCAACTCAGAGCTTCTGCCACTAGAAACACTGAGACAGCTCGATCTAGACATATCTTTAAAACAACAAAGCTTAATTGCAAACAAAGTCCTGATCGAAAATCTTAATGTCGAATTAGCCGCAAAGAACGGAATCGTCAGCGTAACAAACCTGTCTGCGAAGTCTCATGAAGGCATACTAAACACGAGCGCAAAAATAGATGCGCGTAGCAACAAACCTACTTGGCAAGCCGATACAAAGATATCAAACCTTAACTTAGGCACTCTGATTCAAGCGCTGGAAATTCAAAATGCCGAGGACAGCGCTAGCCTCAGTGGCACTCTCAATTTTAGTGCTGCGCTGACAAGTCGTGGTAACACCTTAAGCGAAGTTCAAAGCAATGCCTTGGCTCAATCCGAATTTGAAGTACTCGACGGTGAAGTTCAAGGCATAAACTTCAAGGCACTAAGCTGCAAAGGATTGGCCCTAATAAATAAAGATTCTATCGATACTAACAACTGGCCAAAAGCCACACCTTTTGATCTGCTTAAAGGCAGCGCCAGTTTGAAAGATGAGATTCTCACGAACAATTTCGAGCTAACAAGCTCCGGATTGGCGATGAGCGCCGAAGGCCCTATCAACCTGAGCGCAACATCGCTAGACATAAAAACCGGCTTACGCGTCATTGGCGACTCTAATGAGCATGCCTGCAGGGTTAATGAAAAGTTCAAAGACATTCCTGTTCCTGTAAGATGCAAAGGAAAATTTGATACGCCTCCAGCTGAGCTATGTAAACTGGACAGCAAACGTTTACTCGATGCGACCAAGCAAGTAGCTGCTAAAGAAGCAAAGCGTAAATTAGATAAAGAACTGGATAGAGCCTTAAACAAACACCTTGGCGACAAAGATGAAATCAAAGATGCTGCCAAGAACCTACTCAAGAAACTATTTTAATGTCCACAGATAAAAGCTCATCAATCTTTGCAAATCGCCTACTAAATTGGTTCGACCAACACGGTCGCAAAAACTTACCCTGGCAAATAGACAAAACACCCTACAGGGTTTGGGTATCTGAAATTATGCTCCAGCAAACCCAGGTCAGCACAGTTATCGACTACTTCAAACGCTTTATGGCAAGCTTTCCTGATGTTAAAAGTTTGGCAGATGCTGACGAAGACAGCGTGCTCGAACATTGGGCCGGTTTAGGCTATTACGCCCGTGCGCGTAATCTACACAAAGCAGCAAAACAAATATCTTATGACCTGGATGGCGTCTTTCCCGAAGATGTTGACGGCTTAAGTGCCCTGCCAGGCATTGGTCGTTCAACTGCTGGCGCTATTCGTAGCATTGCTCACAAACAATATGCCCCGATTCTTGATGGCAACGTAAAACGGGTTTTATGTCGTTATCACGCCATCAAAACCTGGTCTGGCGAAAGAAAAACCGAACAAAAGCTATGGCTACTCGCAGATGAACACACACCGCAAGATCGTGTTGATGACTATACACAAGCCATCATGGATCTTGGCGCAACACTCTGCACACGCAGCAAACCTAAGTGCACAATTTGTCCAATGCAGGAAGATTGCCAGGCAAACAAAGCAGACCTACAACATGCCCTACCGGTTTCAAAACCCAAAAAAAAGATCCCTCAAAAGAAAACCTGGGCACTGCTAATTGAGTCTGATAAGGGAGTCCTACTTGAGAAAAGGCCGCCAAGCGGAATATGGGGTGGTTTATATAGCTTGCCAGAGGCACCACCCTCACTCACGCCACCAGACTTGATTCAATACTGCACCGAGAACTTTGGCATAGAAACAGAACTACTAGAAAGACACCAAAGCATTCACCATACCTTTTCTCATTACAAACTAGAGATACAGCCGGTTAAATTAAAGCTAAAAGCGTCACTACCAGAAGTACGCTCATCAGATAGGCTAAAGTGGATCCAAGAACATCAGCTTTCTAAATTAGGCCTGCCGGCACCAATATCTTCCTACCTTGAAAAGCTAAATTGTGATGATTTATTCAGATTAAATGACTAAGATTGACCCATCACATGCTATTTACTTACCACACGAGATCGAAACATGAGTCGCACTGTTTTTTGCAGAAAGTATCAAAAAGAACTGAAAGGCCTGGATACCCCGACAATGCCAGGAGAAGCGGGCCAAGATATTTTTAACAACATCTCTGAACAAGCCTGGAAAGAATGGCAAAATAAACAAACCATGCTGATTAACGAACGACAGCTCAATATGATGAGCGCCGAAGACCGAAAGTTCTTGAAAGAACAGATGCATAAATTCTTTAATAATGAAGACATTGAAAGCATAGAGGGCTATGTTACGCCTACAAAATAATCAAAATTTACGTTTGTGATTTTTTTTTAGTTTTAGCTCTTGACTCATCGAAACGAAACAGGTTTAATACGCCCCCGTTGCAGACATACCGAGACGCAACAAGTTGTACCAGTGCAAGATCAAGCACTTTAAATAATTGATATGCCCGGTTAGCTCAGTCGGTAGAGCAGAGGATTGAAAATCCTCGTGTCCTTGGTTCGATTCCGAGACCGGGCACCATTATTCGAAGAACCCGATCATCGCAAGATGTTCGGGTTTTTTCTTGTCTGCGATTTAGCCCAACCGTAAAAATATCGGTTGAATTATCACTTTCTGAATCGACAAATTTTAACTAAACACTTTTCTGTTTCAATTCATCTATACATCACCGTTTTTTCCGTCATACTAAGACAATGCAACATAAACCTGATGATTTTATCGCCCCGCCTTGCCACGAACATATCAAGATTCTTTATCAAGATGAGCATTTATTGCTCATTAACAAGCCGAGTAAATTGCTGAGTTTGTCAGGACAGAACCCTCTCAATATTGATTCAGTTCATTACCGACTCGTTAAAGACTTCCCTAGTGCTAGGTTGACTCACCGGCTCGACTTCGGCACCTCAGGTATTATGCTGGTCTCGCTTAGCAAAAGCGTTAATGCTCATATTGGAAAACAGTTTCAGGCAAGGTCGATAAAAAAGTCATATTGCGCGATATTAGAAGGCACACTCGAAAAAGATGAAGGTACGATTAGCTTTCCAATCGCAAAAGATGTGGCCAATTTTCCATTCCAGAAAATCTGCTACGAAACAGGTAAAGAGGCGATAACAAAATTTCAAGTTATTGAGCGCTACCTGAACCCTGACTTGACCAAGGTAACATTCACACCATTGACAGGACGAACCCATCAACTGCGAATTCATAGCCGCGAAATCTTACACCCTATTATTGGCTGTGACTTATATGCAACAGAGCGTAGTAAAGCAATGGCTGACCGCCTAATGCTACATGCAACAACATTGGAGTTTGTACACCCTATTTCAGGAAAACAAATAAAGGGCTTATGCCCCTCTCCATTTTAGCCGATACTAAACGCTGGAATGATATTCATTAACTCTACTCTTTCCCTTGAGTTAGTGCCGCTCCCCACAAGCAAAAAGTATGAGAAAAATCACTTTTCACTATTAAAAAAAATGAACATTCCCGTCTCACCCTCTAAGCTAGACCCTCATCAAAGCAAAGGAAAATTCTGTCCCGGTATTTAACTGAGATCTGACGCTAATGATACTGTCATGCAATTCAAGTATCTTCTGAACGATACTTAGACCAAGGCCAGCGCCGTCTTTCCTAAGCTCAGGATTTACGTCTGACGTAGACTGGTAGAAACGCTTAAAAACATAAGGGATATCTTCGGCAGCGATGCCACGGCCAGTATCAAAAACACCGACTTGAACGCCGCGTCCTTCTAACTTCAGTGACAAGGTAACTTCACCACTTTCTTTACTGTGAGAGATAGCATTATCAATCAGGTTCTGGAGCACCCTCTGCATAAGAGAAATATCGGCATTCACCAAAACATTCTCATCAGGCACTTTTGCGATCAATTCAAGCCCCTTTTCTTGCGCTCGTAATTCATAGTCTTGTCGCACATCGTAAACAAGCTCAGTCAAGGAGAATATCTCGTATTGTGGCTGAACCCTCCCCGCTTCTAGTTTAGATAATTCAAATAATTGACTAACTAAATCCCTTAAACGCTTGCTATGACGATGCGCCACTTCCAAATATTTTCTCTGCTTAGCAGAGTCTAGCGTCTCGGACTTGATAATGAGTGTTTCCAAATAGCCCTGCATGGCTGCCAATGGCGTTCTTAAGTCGTGAGAGACATTAGATATTAACTCCCTTCTTAAGCGATCACTTTCAGCGAGTTGATCAAACTGGCTTTGTATTCGTTGGCGCATAAGCGAAAAGGAACTCGATAAAACTTCAATTTCATCACTGTTACTCCTTAATTCCCAAGCATCACTTGTGCCTAGCTCAGCCTCACGATAAGTTCGAATTTCCTGAGCCAGCTTCCTCAGTGGGCTAGTAATTCGCTTGAAAGATAACAAAGCTGAGAAAACGAAGAATAGCGATATTGCGCACATCGCTCCTAAGACAATGCGAATGATATGGCTGCTTTGCAGTGATTCGGCTATCGAGGCAGACTCATGACTAGCGAGCACGATATACAGAAAGCCTTTCTGCTTACCCTGAAAGAAGACAGGCGCGGCAGAGAATATATTGAGTTTATCAGGCTCTCTTGGATTACTCCCCAAGACTGCCTCATTCCCCTCACCCTTTAGCCATGAGTCTATTGCCCGTACATTGACCTGACCTTTATCGATTGAGGCGTCGGGTAGCGCATGCCCTAATACTTGACCATTATTATCCAACAAATAAACTTCAACACTTGGATTGATCATCATGGTATTGATTGCGATCCCCTTAAGTGCCTTTTTATTGATATTAAGGCTGCCATTTTCTCGCTCTGCTTTGTCTAAAAACAAAGGCTCAGATAAATGATCCAGTATGTACGGTGCCAAGTCACGATGGAGCCGCTGGGTAACTTCTTGATGATATTTATCACTGCTCCATAGCGCTAAGACAAAGAACATCCCTGTCACAAAAATACCGATGATAGATATGGTGACAGCCAGCTTTGTATAAAACGGCAGCTTTCGTCTCATCGCACCCTTTTCAATGTTCTTACTCTCCAAAACGATAACCCACCCCCCAAATTGTATTAATATATACAGGGTTTGAAGAATCCGATTCCAGTTTTGATCGCAAGCGATTTATATGAGAGTTAACGGTATGCTCATAACCTTCGTGACCATAACCCCAAACCTTGTCAAGAAGCTCACTACGTTTAAAGACCTTTCCCACATGAGATGCAAAGAACCAAAGTAAATCGAATTCTTTCGCTGTTAGATCTAGCGTCTTTTCAGCTAATTTTGCTTTTCTAGAAGAGGAATCTAAAGAAAGGCTAAGATAGCTCAATACACTCGCTTCAGGTCTTGGTTTCTCACTCTGGGCAGACCGTCTAAGCAATGCTTTTACTCTTGCCTTTAGTTCGGCCACACTAAAAGGCTTAACTAAGTAATCATCAGCACCAATCTCTAGACCTAAGACTCTATCCAACTCAGTTGAACGGGAAGTCACCATCATCAGCGGCACATAAATTTGTGAGACTCGAAGCATTCTACATAGCTCCAAACCGTCTATGCCTGGCAGTTGTAAGTCTAAAATAATGGCGTTCCACTGCTCTGATCTCGCTCGCTGAAAACCCTCAACGCCATCACTAACAACTAAAATATCGGCGTTTAAGTCTCGAAGGTGAAGCGACATAAGGTCTGCGATATCGGGGTCATCTTCCACAATCAGAAAACGCTTTCTATCAAGGTCAGAAAGAACATCAACCGCTTGTAAACTTTTACTCTCCATATGAAGGTTCATTCTCTGCTCCCTAGCATTTATCATAAGCCTGTTTGAGACCATAAAAACGAGGAGAGAGTGAGGCTACTAAGCTTAAGAATAACAACATTCAAAAGCCCTCAAACAACGTGCGCTAACGAATACGTTCCACGCGAACATTCACAGCCGGGTTATCCCAACGGTGAACCTCACCTAAGGTTGAGCTTGATAAACCGTCGTCCTGAGTCACAACACCTGGGTGCAGATATGCTGCGTCCCGAACATCATCACGCGCAACATTGAACCCTTCACGATCGCCACCTTGTGCTGCAGGCCCGGGAATTGTGTCTGCTGTCTCGGTGTTCGCTTCAGTGCCCGTATCATAGGTCAGCAATTCAAAACTCATACTCTCGTCAATCTCTAGTGTGCTAATTGCTTTACCGTTTAAAGCTGCAATAGCATCATTCGAGTTAACCAACATAGACACAACACTCAGTGATAAAGTTCCCAAGTATTTTTCAGAAGTTTGAACCTGAAACGACTCATACTCTCCTGGCGCTATAATTCCAGCACCAGACTCAGCAAGATAAACGTAAGAATCGTCAAGCGATGAGGATAAGAACTGGCTGTTGTCTCCCCCTTCAGCTAGTAACTCGAGTTCATCACTCGCCCTATGACCCGTCTGAAAACTCTTCCATTGGGAATCGTGCAATAAAACTGCAGCAGGCGATAAAGGCTGACCAGCCGTCAAGTTGCTCACTGTAACTTCAAACTCAAGCATGTCATCCTGCTTAGAGTCGTTATCAGAACACGCGGATAGAATTAGCGATGAGGCCAGCAGGGCTCCACTCATCAACTTCTTATTGATAGAAAAATAACCGTTCATAGCTCTGCCCTGTATTCGCTTACCGTTACAGTAATCTTGGCAATTGGGTTCAACCATCTGTGAGTAGTACTATCTAAATCTGAAACACCTCCATCAGCATCCAGATCCCCCAAAGCACCACGATGGATATGAACATAACCTTCAGCAGTGGCAACAATACCAGTACCATTTTCACCTAGGGTCGCTGCAACCGGCCCAGGAGCAGGAAAACCGGCCTCGCCTACCGCACCACTACCCACCACTTCGTCATTGGCTTCTGTACCTGCATCATAGGCTTTGGCATAGTATGTATAGGTTCCGGATTCACTGGGTATCTCGATTCCATTCAGAGCAATAAAGCCATCATTACTAGGCAAGATCATACCTACAACACTAAGCAGAACATTGCTTGTGCCATCGGTATTCAAGCTTGTAGAAGTCATTGATCCGGGTTCAAGAAGTCCCGAGGCAGGGTTATTGGATTGCACAGCGCCTAGCGCATCTAAACTGGCTTCAATTCCGCTTAAATCACCACCTTCTGCCATTGCCTGCAAATCATCTGATGCCACGCTTCCAAGTTCAAATAACGACGAACCTTCAGGGTGAGCTGTAACAGCCAAGGGCGTAAAGAATATTCCTCTGGTCAGGTTTTCGATAGTGACATCCACTTCTGCGGCTTGCACAAAAGGAGCACTAAAAGCTGGAAGTAAAAGCCCCAGCGCAATTTTTTTGATACTTGAGTGAGTTTTTTTCATGTCAGTTTCCTCCGGAAAACATTTATGTTGTTTTGGTGGAAACATTGTTACGCAGAGGCTCAGCTACATTCCTCACGAAAGTATCACGAAAGAGTAATTAATTTATCGCTCAGCTTTTTTCTATAAACTTAACACTATGAAAGAATCACGATTGCACTATTGACCCCCTGTTAAGATGCGCCTATTATCCCTCGCGCTTGGAAGCCATCGATACTACTAAAACTACAACACGGACGTGAAAGCCAACCCTCTATGCGACCTTGCTAGAAACCTTGGCCACCATATACTCCGCGATACAATCCTTCAGCATCATACGTAATTTTCTAGGGACTATCAGCCTCCCACTGCATTCGCTCGCCTATAGGACGCCATATACATTTCCGGTACCTTACGAGCGAGTCGAGGCTGAACAATGACAGGAGAACGGATATGTCAACACTCAACAAAAAGATTGCAGCCCATCTTGAGGAGCAATTTCCCCCTGAGTTTGATGAGAAGTGGGTAAGTAAATTACTAACCGATAAAGAACCCAAAGTAAAAAAAAGAGTCACTAAACGAAAGACACCTGATCATGAAAAAGCTCTTCTAAAAGATATCGCACTGATCGAAGCCGAGATAAGAAAACAAAAGATAATCAGAAAAGCTAATTCAAGCAAAGCAGTAAAAGCAAGGAAGCCGGTTTCCAAACCTCCTCAAAAAACAAATGAACCTGAGTCCATGAGCGCTATCGAAAAGCAAAAAAAAGCACACATAAGTAAAAACCAAGCAGGCCTTGATTCAAACAATACACCGAACAAAAGAAATTCTCGCCGCCTTCTATCACGCCTTAAAAAACGTTAAATCAAGCTGACTCCTAAATTGATATATAAGCCCACTGAACTTAATTGGGCTTATATATCAATCAGCATATACGCCTATACAGCACCCTGCTTTCCGAAGAACTGCCCCACATTAGTTCAAGCCTCTTCCACCAAATTTATCGCGCCTCAAAACAAAGCTTGCGTCAAAAACAAAATTAGATCATTGTGCAATATATAGCACTTTAATTTTTTCATCAGTCAACAAAAGTGAACCAGAGTTCACATTACACTGTAAACAAAAATGTTACGAATTGTTAATCTCGGTACCCTAAAATGCTTCACGAAACTAAATTCCCACTCATAAAAGCTCATTTTGCCCGAAGATTAAAAGAACTAAGGAATGCCTACGGTCTAAAAAGAGGCACACCATTAAAGCAGCAAGAACTTGCTGAGGCGATTGGCGTTTCACGACGGGTCTATATCGATTGGGAGAACCCGACTAAAACAAATTCTGTTCCAACAGACATTAATAAGCTGATTGCTCTGTGTGAAATTCTAGATACCGACCTGATATACCTATGCACGGGGCTTTTTGATGGCCAAAAAGAGCGTAAGCATCAAGATAATTACGTAAACGTTTACTCTAGATACAGCCAAAACCCCGATTTCTACCTAATGGTGAACTTTTTAATGCGCTGGGATGATGAAGTACTTAAGAAAATGACAGCCTATTTTGAGAGTTTAACTGACTTCTATGAGGGGCAACCTTTGATAAAGTAGGGCTAAGAATAAGCCCTACATTAGGCGCTCTTACTGGACTTCGTTAATAGTTAGCCAATAAGCCAGAACACTTCTTAATTGACGGTTCCAATTGGTAACATCCAGATCCTGCCGCACGCAACTCCTTGCACCAATGCGGTAGGCCTCTTTGATTTCATTTTTTGAAAACCCTGCAGAAATCAAAACAATCGGCACAGAGTGAAAACGCGCC
>NZ_LWFE01000766.1:0-362 GCF_001635675.1 Oleiphilus sp. HI0061
GAAAGAGAAGGCATGCCGGTATCGATTACTATTAATTATATGGGGCCGATTGAAGATGATGAGTTGGTGGTCAAACCTGCTCTATTAAGAACTAACCGTTCCAACCAGCATTGGCGTGTAGATTTTTTGCAAGGCGATGTAATGCAGTGTTCTGCTAGTTGTGTTTTTGCTAAGCGAAATGAGACTTGGTCTAATGATGAAGTAAGGATGCCTTATGCACCAGATTTTGAAGAGGTGGATTCACTACCAAAATTTCCGGGCATGCCGAGCTGGGTAGACCAATACGATATGCGCTTTGTTTATGGTGCTCCTTTTCAGCCGCTAGTTAAGGGTAAACAAGCAAACCCCTCCGAGAGCCTCTT
>NZ_LWFE01000767.1:0-814 GCF_001635675.1 Oleiphilus sp. HI0061
AAAGATTATATTTATGTTTCCTGGACAAGGAACTCAAGTTAATCGTATGGGTAAGAAGCTCTACAATGAACTTCCGCTCTTTAGAGCACATTTGGATAACTGCATCGAGATATGCAAAGACGAATTTAACGTCGATCTCATACATATCCTATTCTCGGATGATCCAAGCCTTCACCTTACTGAGAACACGCAAATAGCATTGTTTTCGGTGGGTTATGCTATTGCATCAAGTTTAATGGAGCTTGGTATCAAACCCGACGGAATGATGGGACACAGCATTGGTGAACTAGCTGCGGCAACCTTGTCTGGGGTATTCGATTTACACACGGCAATTAGAGTAGTTTTAACGCGCGGCAGAGTCATGCAAAGACAGGCGAGTGGTAGCATGTTAGCCGTAGAAAGCAGCTTTGACGCAATCAAGCACTTAATTCCGGATAGTGTTGTTCTTTCAGCTCAAAATACTCCTGAATCACTCACTCTCTCTGGTGAAGATGTTCATATTGAACAAGCAAAAGAAGCACTGGAGAAGGCCAGTATTCATTGCACAAAGCTAAGAACCTCGCACGCTTTCCACTCGCCAATGATGATCCCTGCCGAGCAGGCTTTCATCACAGAGCTCAAGGGCATTCATTGCAAAAAGCCCAGTATCCCATTTATTTCCTGTGTCAGCGGCGACTGGATTACAGATGAACAAGCAAGCGACACTCGCTACTGGGCTAGCCAGATAGTAGCTCCGGTACAGTTCAAAGGTGGCACTGAAAAGCTAAGCAAGTGGTCAAACCTTATTGTTATAGATTGCGGCCCAAGACGTGTT
>NZ_LWFE01000768.1:0-367 GCF_001635675.1 Oleiphilus sp. HI0061
AGATATGCAAAGACGAATTTAACGTCGATCTCATACATATCCTATTCTCGGATGATCCAAGCCTTCACCTTACTGAGAACACGCAAATAGCATTGTTTTCGGTGGGTTATGCTATTGCATCAAGTTTAATGGAGCTTGGTATCAAACCCGACGGAATGATGGGACACAGCATTGGTGAACTAGCTGCGGCAACCTTGTCTGGGGTATTCGATTTACACACGGCAATTAGAGTAGTTTTAACGCGCGGCAGAGTCATGCAAAGACAGGCGAGTGGTAGCATGTTAGCCGTAGAAAGCAGCTTTGACGCAATCAAGCACTTAATTCCGGATAGTGTTGTTCTTTCAGCTCAAAATACTCCTGAATCACT
>NZ_LWFE01000769.1:0-465 GCF_001635675.1 Oleiphilus sp. HI0061
ATGAAATAGATAAGCCTATCATCGATGCCATATAAGGCATGAATATATCGCTCCTGCCTGACTTTATAAAAACTTCTGATACTTCAATGCACAATGAAAAGAAAAGGCAGTGGACAGCGGGTACTAGAATGTTAGGTGTTTGGCGTTTTATTTGAATATGTGCGCTTAAAAAGGCAAGTGGTATGAATATGATACAATTCAACGTTAAGTACTGCCAATCTACTGATGCGGATGAAAAGTGGAAAAAGGGGTCAAGAATCAAGCGTGGCATGTCACTGTTTTGACTGTTTAGCTTTGCATAGATATCAGATAATGAGACGGTGATATTAAGAGGTAGTAAACAGGTTATATAAGCGACCGCTATATAGATAAACCGGATTCCAGATATGTTTTGCAATGCCGCATTATCTGATTTTTGCTCTATACCAAGTAAGCTAGAAGGTGAAAAGTGAAAGTGCTTTAGTG
>NZ_LWFE01000770.1:0-320 GCF_001635675.1 Oleiphilus sp. HI0061
GCTTGGCTACGATGCTATCAACATTAACTTAGCAGACTACCCTTTGCCGTTGTTTAATGAAGATATTGAAAACACTGAAACGCCCGCTTCACTGAACGACTTAAGGCGCATATTTTCATCACCAACAAGCATTTTAATCGCGAGCCCAGAGTACAACGGATCATTTAGCGCCGCACTGAAGAATACACTGGACTGGTTATCACGCCCTGACAATAGTGACTCCAATGTCTATCAACCACCATTTAACAGATTTACTGTCGCACTAACTGCTGCCAGCCCAGGCAGCCTAGGTGGCTTAAGAGGACTAGGACAACTAAGAG
>NZ_LWFE01000771.1:0-425 GCF_001635675.1 Oleiphilus sp. HI0061
TATCGCATATTAGAGCGGTCAGTTAAGGTGATAGGTATCGTCCAATGACTTTTCCCAATGCAGACACTCGCTTCAATCAAGCAACGCTTCTCTTTAGCCTCATTATTGGTCTTAACAAGCCTTTTGTCGATGAGTTTTGCTGACCGTCTACTCGCCCTTCGGTCAGGAAAGACATCCTTTGGTAAATCAAAACTGACCCAAGTTTCATTATCCCTCTCTTCATACTCAATATTTTCGACGTGCAAAGATGAGTTGTTAGCGCCGGTGTCAACTCTTACCTGAACGTTGAATAAATGTAGTCCAGGTAGGTCAGCGTACTCGACTGCACCTAGTAAGATCTTTCCATCCAGGTATTTCGCGAAGGAACTTCCCACAATTGTTTGCTCCTCACTTAGATTTCTATTCTTGGAAAAGTTATCATGGCT
>NZ_LWFE01000772.1:0-796 GCF_001635675.1 Oleiphilus sp. HI0061
GTATGACCGCCATCGGGAAAGTGATGATAAGCGAGTCGGCTTACATTGGCATAAGGTACATCAATATTCCAAAGCCTGTCACTAGGCATACCTAGTACGTGGGTTAATATAGCTCGGATAACGCCCCCATGGCATACAAGTAAAGTATGCTCAGTTTGATATTCGAGCACTAAGGCTTCCCAAGCTGTATGAATACGCTGAATGAAATCAGACATTCGCTCGGAGCCTTGGGGAGCGTGATTATCGGGGTCTTCCCAGTAGTTTCTTAATGCCTTTGGGTCGTGTTTCATCAGTTCTTTGACGCTCTTTCCTTCCCATTCACCAAAGGAAATTTCACGAAACATCGGGTTTATGTCGACGCAGAGGCTTAGGTCTTCCCCTAGCTTATTGGCAAAGGCCTGACAGCGACTTAATGGTGAAGTCACTATCCGGGTCCAGGGTTTATGACCCCCTACACTGTCGTGCATTTGCTGCCAGCCCAAGTCTGATAAGGGGTCGTCTTGTGAACCTCGTAGTAGTTGTCCACCAACGGGTTCGCCATGTCTGATTAGGTCGAAAGTGCTTGCTTTCATAACTAAGCCTTGAGTCGCTCGAGTAGCATTTCATATTGCTGTTGTTTAGCAGCAGTATGCCTTATTTTGAACTCCTGAATAAGCAAGAGGCAAGCATCTTGTGTAATATGTTGGTTGCCAGCAAGTTCGAGAAACAAGAAGGCTTGCTCAGCTTTAGGCAGGTCTCCATGTTTAATAAAAAGCATCATCATCTTATGATAGTGCTCGGGCTGTAAGCATTCTTG
>NZ_LWFE01000773.1:0-518 GCF_001635675.1 Oleiphilus sp. HI0061
TGCCGTATCGTCAGAACTTCCCATTCGTGTGAATATTTGGTCGATTTCACCTATTGAGGCTTTACCTGCTGGAACAAAACTTCCTGTACCTGCTAGCAATATAATCAGAGCAGCCTGGCGCATATAGGTAGACTTCCCCCCCATATTGGGCCCGGTAATCATAAGCATTTTTCGCTTTGGATCTAATATCAGATCGTTTGGCACAAAAGGCGCTGTACTGAGCTGTTCAACAATAAGGTGTCGGCCTTCTTCAATTAACAGGGTGTTACCCTGATTAAATTCCGGCCTATTGAGATTTAAAGTGTGAGCTCTTTCAGCAAAATTGCTAAGCACGTCGAGCTCAGAAAGCCCTTTTGCACACCTCTGAAGCGCGTCAATCGCCTCATTTAATTCATCAAGTAGGCTTTCGTAAAGGGCTTTCTCGCGCGATAAAGCGCGACTTTTACTGCTCAGCGCTTTATCCTCAAAAGCTTTCAGCTCTGGCGTTATAAAGCGCTCTGCATTTTTTAGCGTTTGAC
>NZ_LWFE01000774.1:0-808 GCF_001635675.1 Oleiphilus sp. HI0061
AGGAATAATGGCCAATACAAGCTTTGATTCAACAAAGGTTTTGGCTAGCGTATGGGCAATATTAAAGCTGCTGTTAGAAGCTGCTTTGCCGCCCGAATTTTGGCTCTTATCCATTACTTGGTCTCTGCACTATTTACTGAGGCATCGCTAGGTTTAAAGACCACTGGACTCCCATCTCTTAAGGAAGATGGCGGGTTAGTGATAACGATATCCGATGGCTCGAGGCCTGAGAGAACCACCAAATAACGTTGCCACTTCCGCTCAAAATTGACCGGCGTAAACACTGCTTTACCTTCATTGATTCGGTATACACCAAACACCCCCGCCCGCTTAATGATTGATGAAGAATCAACAAGAATCTGTTTTTCATAAGAGATAATGAAGTCCACCTGCCCTGATAAGCCGGCTTCAAGTTTGTAGGATTCAGGCAAAGCGAGTTTGATCTGAATGGTTTGGGTAATACGATCAACACTATTCACGATATGAGATATAACGGCTTTAACGGGTTCATCGCGCTTGTGAATTTTAATGTCATATTGGTCACCAATATTTAGAGTCTGCCCCCACTCTGCTGGCAACGAAGCCTCAAACTCCAAACCACCAATCGCTTCGAGTTGAAGAAGAGGTTTTCCAATAACAGCCAAATCCCCTTGATTCACCCAGCGCTTAATAACGCGTGCATCAATTGGACTATTGATGCGGTGATAAGGCTCCCGAGCAAGCTGCCTTTCCAGCTCACTCTGCGCTTGATTCAACTGAGTTTCCGCAAGATTGTGTTGCACTTTTGCCTTGCGAAGTTGTTCCACAG
>NZ_LWFE01000775.1:0-391 GCF_001635675.1 Oleiphilus sp. HI0061
CCCGCTTAATGATTGATGAAGAATCAACAAGAATCTGTTTTTCATAAGAGATAATGAAGTCCACCTGCCCTGATAAGCCGGCTTCAAGTTTGTAGGATTCAGGCAAAGCGAGTTTGATCTGAATGGTTTGGGTAATACGATCAACACTATTCACGATATGAGATATAACGGCTTTAACGGGTTCATCGCGCTTGTGAATTTTAATGTCATATTGGTCACCAATATTTAGAGTCTGCCCCCACTCTGCTGGCAACGAAGCCTCAAACTCCAAACCACCAATCGCTTCGAGTTGAAGAAGAGGTTTTCCAATAACAGCCAAATCCCCTTGATTCACCCAGCGCTTAATAACGCGTGCATCAATTGGACTATTGATGCGGTGATAAGGCTCCCG
>NZ_LWFE01000776.1:0-6973 GCF_001635675.1 Oleiphilus sp. HI0061
AAACGGAAATGACAGCCAGTATGAAACCTGAGGCTCAAGACCATATGAAGAAAGTTATCCCTTTAGGTCGCCCCGGCCAACCTAGCCATATTCAACAAAGTGTGGTGCACATTTTTGAAAATAATTACCTTACAGGCCGGGTCATCGATGTCGATGGTGGACTAAGAATCTAACTCCCAATGGCAACAAACGAAAGTGAATGCAAGCAGGCTATACTGGCCTGCTTGGCGAGCATCCCCAGCGGGCAAGTCTGTTCTTACGGGAAAATAGCATCCCTGGCAGGGCACCCAGGCAAAGCACGTTACGTCGCCTACATATTAAAACAACTACCTAAAGACAGCCGCATTCCTTGGCACCGAATAATTAATGCTCAAGGAAAGTGCTCCTTCCCGATAGGCTCCGATAAGTTTCTGGAACAAACTTCACTGTTGGAAACAGAAGGCGTGCCTATGCCACTGAGCTCTACTTCTATGTGCCAATATCTCTGGCTTGGCTAAAAGACAATTCAAGTAACATTAAAATTTCACAGCGAAACACAGAAATATAGTCTAAATTTAAGTAGATTCACTTGAAATAGTCATGTGCCGGGTACTTAATGAGAACTCGACTCCTGCTTTCCTAGGTTAAAAAGCATTTTCAGCACGCACTCTAAAGTGAAGTAGAGATAACCTTGTAACATAGAAAATTAATGACTCTACGTTCATTAAGTAACATGCAGTACAAACGAAAGCTATGAAGTACCATAAACTCATTCTAGAGCAGATCGAAAAGCACCTATCAGAAGTGCCGGATGACCCTCGCATTACTGCATTTTTGAATGCCGTACATAATAGTTATGTCGAAGCTGATGAACAAAGAACAACCCTCGAGCGCTCCGTTCAACTGTCAGCAAAGGAACTCATTACACGCAATAAAGAACTAGAGCGCCAAGTTACAGAACTTAAGATAACCCAGAGTGCGCTTAAAGAATCTCATTCACTATTGCATGCAAGTTTAGAGTCGAGCCATGAAGCTCTATTAGTGCTCGATCTGGAAGGTAGAGTCAGACTCTACAACCCAAATTTCTGTGAGATGTTCCGTATCGACCCTGAAGAAAAGAACATCAACCATATAGCAGACTTTCTAAAAGAAACAGAAACCCTCATCAGCGAGCCAAACTCACTGACAGCCGAGTTTAAATTCAGCCTCGAGACTCCCAAAGAGCAGCGTCTGTGTGAAATAAAAACACTAAAGGGTCGAACTATTGAGGCATATTCCAACCCCCAGACGAAAAACAACTCTGGCGAGATTATTGGCCTGGCTTGGAGCTTTAGGGATATCAGCGAACTAAAACTCAAAGAAGAGGAAGCCCGTCACCGAGCTTATCATGACTTGCTTACTGGCCTACCTAACCGCAGGCTTCTATCAAACAGGCTCGATACCGCCCTGACTTCGGCAAGTCAAAACAAAGACCAGACGATTGTCCTGTTTATCGACCTTGATGGATTTAAAGATGTAAATGACTCTCTGGGACACGGTGTTGGCGATGCACTACTCAAGGCCATAACTCTGCGCCTTGAAGCCGAGCTGCCCCCTCACACACTACTATCTAGACATGGTGGTGACGAATTCATTGCAGTGATGGAAAAACAAGATGGCACAGATAATGCCAAACAATTTGCACAAGCAATTGTTGACTCTTTTGGCACACCATTTCATTTAGGCAATGAAGATATTTACATGAGCGCGAGTATCGGCATTGCCGCCGCCCCCGATCACGGCAATGACTCCGACAAATTAATTAGTAATGCTGACATTGCCATGTATCAAGCCAAAAAACGTGGCAAAAATACATATGTGATATATCAAGCAAGTGAGAACGACCAGCCAGCGCATCGCTTAAAAATACGCAGTCAGTTAAATGTTGCGCTAGAGCAAGAGCAGTTTGAGTTATTCTTCCAACCCAAAATTGATCTCGACACTGGCTCCATCAAAGGCGCTGAAGCACTGATCCGTTGGAAGCAAGAAGATGGAAAATATCGCAACCCCTTTGAGTTCATCCCAATTGCTGAAGAAAATGGCCAAATTATTCCTATCAGCCAATGGGTAATTCATCAATGCTGCAAACACCTAAAAGAGTGGCAGACCTATCTTGACTCCGACTTCATATTGGCACTCAACATTTCTGCACGTCACTTCCATAGAGGCTTGCTTCAAGAAGACCTAGCACGCTCACTGGGCACATTTGGAATTGACCCTTCAACACTTGAGCTTGAAGTGACTGAGACCGCAATTATGGACGATTTGGACCTGGCAGTTCAGACGCTCCACGAAATAAAAAGCATGGGTATCAGAACCGCAATAGATGACTTTGGTACAGGCCACTCATCTTTGAGTTATCTGAGAAAGTTACCAATTGAAATCCTCAAAATTGATAAGAGTTTTATTGATGAAATTCTCGTATCACAGGAAGATCGAACCTTAGTTCGAGGCATCATTGAGATGGTTCATGCACTGGGAATACAAGTCGTCGCAGAAGGCGTCGAGAACCATCACATGGCTTCGCTCCTTCAAGATATGCATTGCGACCTTGTTCAAGGTTATCATTATTGCCCGCCAATATCGGAAACAGACTTCATTGAACTTATCAAAAACAGACAATGCTATATTTAACGTTAGCCTACTGTCTATGAACGAGAGCCGCTAAGCATCCTTAAACGCAGAATAACGTTGAATCCAATATATTAAGGCAATAACGGGGACACCCATCAAACTCGCAAGTAAAAAGAAGTTTGAGTAGCCCAAATTATCAACCATACTCCCCGAATACCCTCCGATTACTTTTGGCAAAAGCGTCATCAGCGAACTAAATATTGCATATTGAACAGCGGTAAAAGACACATTGGTCAGGCTTGAAAGGAAGGCTATAAATGCCGCACTGGCCAATCCTGCCGTTAGGTTATCGGCCGAGATCACAAAATACAGCAACTCAATATTATGACCCGACTCTGCCAGCAGCATAAACAAGAGATTAGTTGCGACGGTTAAAAAAGCACCGGTATAAAGCATTTTGATCACACCATAACGAGCAGATAACACGCCTCCTAAAAATCCCCCTGCGATCGTCATAAATAGGCCAAAGGTTTTTACAACCGTCGCGATCTCTGTTTTGCTAAAGCCCATATCCTGAAAGAAAACATTCGCGATTACCCCTAAGACAATATCTGAAATACGATAGAAGCCGACAAATATCAACAATAAGACCGCTAGCTTTAGACCGTAGCGGCTAAAAAACTCTTCAACGGGAGCAATATAAGATTGATGTATGAGTGTCTTTTCGTAAAAGGGGGTATTGGCCATCGAACGAATAAACAGTGCGACAGTTAAAAGCCCTGTAAGCAGGCGTAAACATTCAACTAGCAAGTTCCCTAAAGCAGAGTTCTTAAACAACTCAGCCAAGAAGATTTTCAATTCTGCAGCCAGTTCAGAGCCTAGAATATACACCGATACAAACAGTGCAATACTGGCGACAAATAACAGCAAAAACCTCAGATATTGAGCAGAAGTAAAAGCACTATTTGTATCATTACTTGTGCTCGGCTCTCTCACCATGCAGGTCGTAGCAAGCCCGACTAACATGGTCAAAGACATCAGCAAGTAGGTAGATCTCCAAGCATCATAGACATATTCCTCACCAGATGAGCCAAAAGAGCTGGCCAGTAACAAAGCCCCTGCTCCCGAGACCAGCATGCCAATACGATAGCCCGCAATATAGGTGGAAGACATCAATGCCTGCAGGTCGGTGCCAACAGACTCGATTCGATAGGCGTCGATTACAATATCTTGCGTCGCCGATGAGAACCCCAGCATCACAACCGCAAAAGCCATAACGCTCAAAGCACTTTCTTGAGCCGGGTTAACGGCAGCTATCATTGCGATAGAAGACATAACAGCTAGCTGGGAAATCAATAACCATGCTCTTCGACGCCCCATTCTGGCTGTTAGCAAAGGCACAGGAAGGCGATCAACAAGTGGCGCCCATAAGAATTTGAAAGAATAGGCTAAAGCCGCCCAGCTAAAATAAGTAACCGTCGAGCGTTCGACCCCTGCTTCACGCAACCATAAAGACAGCGAAGAAAATATTAACAGTAAGGGAATTCCTGCCGAAAACCCGAAGAACAGCATCGACAGAACCCGAGGGTGCTTTAGAGAGCTTAAAGACTGGCGCCAGCCTAAGTGTGCTTGAGACATATTTTTATATTTTCATCGCGAATTGAAGATAAAAGCACCCTAAAGGAAGCAACAGCCGATTCAGCGTTCTAAGCTTAATCTCTAAAATTATTGAATTGCAGCGGAATATCAAGATCCGATTCTTTGAAGAAGCGCATCACTTCTTGCAAGTCATCTCGTTTTTTACCCGTAACACGAACTTTATCACCTTGAATTGCCACCTGAACTTTAAGCTTGGCTTCTTTCACCATCTTAACCATTTTTCGTGCAACATCTTTATCAATTCCCTGTTTGATATCAAAACTTCTTTTAACTAACTTGCCCGCTTTACTGTCACCCGCCTCAGTCAGAGAACGAACATCAAGCTTTCGTTTAGCAAATGCCATCTGCAGCATTTCGATAAGCTGTTCAAGCTGAAAGTCCTGCTCGGCTGAAAAAGTGACTCGTGTCCCTTCGACAACAATATCGGCCTGAACATTTTTAAAGTCCCAACGGTTACCTAGTTCACGTTTTGCTTGATCAATTGCATTTGTGACCTCATGCATGTCAAGTTCTGAGACCGTATCAAAAGATGGCATGGTATACTCCCGCGTATCATTAACAATAAATTTTCCCCATTATAGCGGGTAGTGACTTGAGTAGTTACTTGAAAAATCAGTTTCAAGAGAATCTCTTGTAAATGACTTTCGCACAAAGCTAAAAACACGTCTAAACTGGGGAAACAATAATAAAGCTGAGTAACTTTTTCTCGCAGTAGAATTTTGTAGCAACTAAGCACGCTGACCATAAGCGCTTAGCGCTACACGCGATAGCCGAAATAGTAAACGGATTTGTATATCGTATTGAAGAATCAGAGACTCGGATAAGGACCTGGACTCATGCCCAATCTCGATCTTTCCATTCTAGTAGTGGATGACACAAAATTCAGCAGCACAATCATAGCCAAAACGCTTGGCAAAGCAGGCTATAGAGACGTCCGCATCGCCAACGATGCCAACACAGCCCTAGCGATGCTAGACAAGCGCCAAGCTAGTGTACTCATTGCAGATTGGTTAATGCCAGAAATTGATGGCTTAGAGTTAACAGCTCAAGTCCGGCAGTTAGATGAGCAAAACAACCACTTTACTTATGTAATACTCTTGACAGCGAAAGAAGGTAGCAGCGCTCTAAATGAAGCCTTCGACAAAGGTATCGACGACTTCATCTTCAAGTCAGAAATGTCTAAGCAACTTCTTCCTCGCGTGTATGCCGCAGACAGAATGTCAGAGCGACAGAATACTTTACTGTCTGCAAATCATTTGCTCATTGAAAACAATAAACACCTCGAAGAAAAGAATATTGTCGATATTGAAACAGGTATTGGTAATAAACGTCTCGCGCAAGAGACTTTAGCAAACTTTCTGAGGCACACCGAGTCTCGTGGTGGCGCAATTAGTTACATGCTAATTGATATCAAAAACTGGCCTGTCATCAAAAAGCAGCACAACCACATGACCTGTGAAGAAGTCGCACTAGGTATAACGCGCCGCTTAAGAAGCCTAATTCGCCCCTTAGATGTTCTTTGCCGCGTTGCAGAACATCAATACGCGATCATCGCTAACTTTGGCAACATAGATCATTGCTCTATCAGTTCTTATCGCCGCATTCATGATGGTATAAATCTAAAATCTTTCCGCACAGCTTCCGGTTATGTGTCAGTCAAAATCGCATCATGTATTTGTACAGTTGATGATAGTGCCTCAGTGCCGCGCGTAAGTGACATAGAAGAAGGCTGCCAACAGCAAATGCGCCAGGCAATTGAAACAGACACGATTGTAATCTCTCGCTGGAAGAATGAGCCGAACACTAGCATACTGTAAATAGCCCGATTAATACTCCAAAATGGGATAGCACGGCAAGGGGTTGATCATGCTAGGGGTGAAACCCTCCGCCTGCCGTTTTCGTTATTTATTCAATATAAGTAGACTGCCAAAGCCTGTAGACCGAGCCGTCTATAGGCTCGCTAGCAGGCTAGTACATCACATCACAGCACCTCACAATAGCAACACAATCCCTTACAAGACCTTACTCAAAAACTATATTGTTACGGCCTCTTATAACCTAGAATTATTTTCGTGGATTTGAGTAGTATCCCCCGTTAGCGGAGGGTTTTGTTGTACCTCCGCTGTTTTTTCGGGCTGCTATTATCCAAAGCTATTTACAAGTTCTTCATCATTTTCGTTTTGCTTATCTTCAAGCAATTTAGGGCTAAGTTTTTATGAACTTAGCCTTTTTTTGTGTCTGTCCGCTTTAGTAAAGGCGTGTTCTTAGCACTTTCTCCAGGTCATCAGATAACAAAATTTCAAACCTGATACCGATAAAAGGGTTAGTTTTATATTCATATTCCCTAGGAAATGTTGTGCCAATATTCAACTGATAGAAAAACCAGCCTTTATACAAATTACGTCGATAGCGAATTTGCGCAAAATACTCTGATACAACGGTATGATGCTGTCGTTCATCGGCAGAAAATCCAAACGAGTATTCCAGCGCTCGCCGCTGATTGATGTCATGGAAAAAAGCAAGGTTTTGAACGTATCGCCTGTGTCCGTACCTTTCATACCAAACAACGGAAGACTGTAGACGAAGCAGATAAAAGTCACCAACCAAGCGATCAAAATCGAAAGATGATCGGGCTCCTGCCCCCCGGCTTTCATACCAAAACAACTCTGGAGAGAAAGTTAATGACCACTTTTCTGACAAACTCCAGCTACGAATTCCTCGA
>NZ_LWFE01000777.1:0-1200 GCF_001635675.1 Oleiphilus sp. HI0061
GCAAGACAGATAATGCTCTTTCAAGAATTGAAAGCCTTTATAACCAGCAAACAAAAGAAGCCGGTTAACTCTTCTCAAGCACTTCCAATCGAGTGTTTATCACGATAGGCACGCGGTGATAAGCCCATCCAGGTTTTAAACGCTCTAGAAAATACCGAGGCTTCATCAAAGCCTAATTCCAACCCTATCTCGCTTATTGATCGATTACTATCATTTAGCAGGCTTAGCGCTTTTTCACATCGTAGTTTTTGCTTAATTTGTTGGTAGCTAGTGTTTTCTTTTTCCAAGACACGCCTTAAATTTCTTGGGCTCATATTGAGTTCACTGGCCAAATCATCAAGCTTCTTAAACTGCATCGTATCATCAACAATCATATTCATTACTTGAGTACTAAAACTTCGTTGAAAGTCCGGCTTTGACAGCAAATCGGTTGGCGAATTTTGTAAAAAAGTATTCAACTCTTTCTGGCCCTGTTTAATAGGCAAATCCATAAGAGCTGATTCGAAGACTAGTGCGTTTTGCGTTTCACCAAACCTACAGTGACAAGGAAAGAGCAAACTATACTCCGCAACATGCGGTGGACTCTGGTAACTCAAGCTAACATATTTTAAAGGTAATCGTTCAGTAACAAGCCAGCTTGCAAAGCGATGCCAAACCAATAAAAAAAACTCTACGAGGAAATTGGCAGTATCCAACTCGGGCCGTACAGGCTGAAAAATAAGACGAGCTCCCTCCGTAGTATTTTCAAGTTGCAGCACGATATCGTTTCTAAAGGTACTGTAGAGCAAGCTTGCCCGCCTTATGCTTTCACCAATAGTTTGCTCCCTTATCATTTGTTTAGCTACGATGGCAAAAACACCTTGTTTACAGGGCTGATCGGTAAAGCCCATGAACTCATCATCCATTAGTCGCCAGATAGAACGAATTAGTGTTGATACTCGCTCAGATGAAATACGATCGCTCCCCCCATAGCAGCTGACAGAGAGAATACCTGAACTAAGACCGCAATCACTCATCACCTTGCTTACATCGACTCGGGCCCTCAAGGCACCCTGCAGAAGTGCATGTACATAGTACAGTGAAATTGAATTTCGCTTGTCCATATCGTCCGCTTAGGTAAAGTTTATACATAGTATATGTATCATTTAGCTAGTTTTCGTCCTATTTTGTCAAACCATATCCTGATTTGCTCTTGCCCGG
>NZ_LWFE01000778.1:0-345 GCF_001635675.1 Oleiphilus sp. HI0061
TGGCGCTGTCGTCGTTTATGGCGTAGTGGGCTATAAAACCCACGCCAAGATGATACTCGTAGCCCGACGCGAAGCCGAAGGTTTTAGGCACTATGTACATTTGGGTACGGGTAATTATCACGCAAAGAACGCCCGCCTCTATACAGACTATAGCTTTATGAGTGGTGATGAAGCTCTCGGGAAAGAGGTTCATAAAATATTCCAGCAGCTCACGGGTATGGGCAAAGCACTGAAGATCAAAAAACTATTCCATGCTCCTTTCACCTTACATGACTCTTTGGTTTCGATGATAGAAAGAGAAGCTAATAATGCCAAAGCAGGTAAAGCCTCAGGAATCACCATTAA
>NZ_LWFE01000779.1:0-673 GCF_001635675.1 Oleiphilus sp. HI0061
AACGAAATGTCATCTCCAAAAGTGCTTATATTTTTATCGGTATCATTATGTGGGTTGCAACGCTTAAATCGGGCGTTCATGCGACACTTGCAGGTGTAGTTCTAGCGATATTCATTCCTATGAAATCTAGAGAGAACCCTTCGTTCTCGCCGCTTAAAGATCTGGAGCATGACCTTCACTCAGTCGTTGCTTTTGGAATTCTCCCCGTCTTCGCCTTCGCCAATGCTGGAATCAATCTATCAGGTATAGGTTTAGAGCAAATGCTTCATAACGTCCCCGTTGGCATCGCGCTAGGCTTGTTTGTCGGTAAGCAAGTGGGGATATTCGGTTTATGCTGGCTTGCCATTAAACTTAAACTAGCCCAACTACCTTCTGGCATGAACTGGCTTAGCCTGTATGGCACAGCGGCACTCTGTGGTATTGGCTTTACAATGAGCTTGTTTATTGGCTCACTTGCCTTTGAAGAAAGCGGAGTCAACATGATCTTTGATGAACGCCTTGGTATCGTCGTGGGTTCGCTGATATCTGGTATATTCGGCTTCTTTATCCTGAACAAAGCATTACCGAAATAACTGCTAGCTAAATTAGACTATATTCGCTAGCAAGCCTTTCATGGGGTCACATCAGACATAGATATAAGTGTCGATATTTTTTACAACCTATGAAAAACAAC
>NZ_LWFE01000780.1:0-359 GCF_001635675.1 Oleiphilus sp. HI0061
GCCGCTTAAAGATCTGGAGCATGACCTTCACTCAGTCGTTGCTTTTGGAATTCTCCCCGTCTTCGCCTTCGCCAATGCTGGAATCAATCTATCAGGTATAGGTTTAGAGCAAATGCTTCATAACGTCCCCGTTGGCATCGCGCTAGGCTTGTTTGTCGGTAAGCAAGTGGGGATATTCGGTTTATGCTGGCTTGCCATTAAACTTAAACTAGCCCAACTACCTTCTGGCATGAACTGGCTTAGCCTGTATGGCACAGCGGCACTCTGTGGTATTGGCTTTACAATGAGCTTGTTTATTGGCTCACTTGCCTTTGAAGAAAGCGGAGTCAACATGATCTTTGATGAACGCCTTGGTATCG
>NZ_LWFE01000781.1:0-404 GCF_001635675.1 Oleiphilus sp. HI0061
ATCGCTCGAACGCGACCGTAACACATGCCCGCAATAACGATATCACCACCACGAAGTGTACCGTTCTGTATCAATACTGTTGATACAGCACCACGGCCTTTATCAAGGCTAGATTCCACAACAACACCTTTTGCCGGAACGTTCTTGGCAGCTGTTAACTCTAGAAGCTCAGCTTGAAGCAATACAGCATCAAGCAAAGCATCAATACCTTCACCGGTATGCGCAGAAACGTTTACAAACTGGACATCGCCACCCCAGTCTTCGGGGATAACTTCTTTCGTCGCTAGTTCATTTTTAACACGATCAGGATCTGCTTGCTCTTTATCCATTTTGTTTACCGCAACAACGATCGGCATATTTGCTGATCGCGCATGCTGAATCGCTTCTTCGGTTTGTGGCATCAT
>NZ_LWFE01000782.1:0-423 GCF_001635675.1 Oleiphilus sp. HI0061
GATCGTTAACAACGATTGCCTTGTGGGATACAAGCTGACGTGATTCTGCGCGAGTAGAACCGTAGCCCATACGATATACAACATTATCAAGGCGTTGTTCCAGCAACTGAAGCAAGTTTTCACCTGTAGCGCCTTTACGGCGTGCAGCTTCTTTATAGTAGCCACGGAACTGTTTTTCAAGAACACCGTATAGACGGCGAACTTTCTGCTTCTCACGTAGCTGGGTACCGTATTCAGACAAACGTCCGCGACGAGCACCGTGCATACCTGGAGCAGTTTCTAAGTTACACTTTGAATCTAGCGCTTTAGCGCCACTTTTCAAAAATAAGTCAGTACCTTCACGGCGTGACAGTTTACATTTTGGTCCAATATAACGAGCCATTTGCTAATCCTCTAAACGCGACGTTTCTTAGGTGGGCGACA
>NZ_LWFE01000783.1:0-573 GCF_001635675.1 Oleiphilus sp. HI0061
TGCCCTGTGACTTGTATCCACTCTGCATTAGCACTTACTGGTGATAGCAAACAAGACATTAGAGCGAGCAAGAAGGAAAAATACTTCATACCCACCTCACTTCAAAAAATATACAGATTGCATTGACTGAGATGCAGCACGCTTAGTGCGGGGCTCACTACTGGAAGCCATAGGCAGTGGCCGGTGGCAATCTATACCGAACTTGATATTGTTCATTTTATTGATACAGTCGTGAAAATCGCCTGGCAGTAATATTTCCAACACAGTCTCAAATCCGCGCCCCTTATTCTCAATAATCGAAACTACCCTTGCACCTCGCACATAAGAATCGACAGCCGCTGCATAGTGATCACTTTTCATCACAAACTCATCAACCTGGGAACCACCACTGATTCCGATACCGTAAAGCCTTTCGGCCAAGGTACGGTAAGCATCAAGCTTTGAGGCCCTTATCGCCATCAAACGCTTCGACTCTGACTCCGAGTCCTCCTTTCTTTCATAAGCGCCATACCCCGTAACACGGACTACAATAGGCTCAATCGGCTCCTTCTCCTCTTTCTTCATCGTACCCAC
>NZ_LWFE01000784.1:0-466 GCF_001635675.1 Oleiphilus sp. HI0061
CTGGTTTACATGGGATGGACATCAAGCAATTTTGTTCGATTTACCGGAGCGCCAGTTTCATATTTTTTGGCTAACGTTTTGGCCTCAAGACTTTTTCTTTCTAGCTTGGCTATTAATCATGGCTGCGCTCAGCCTATTCTTTTTTACAGCCTTGGCTGGCCGCTTATGGTGCGGTTATGCCTGCCCCCAGACCGTCTGGACTGAAGCCTTCGTTTGGATGGAACGCATTATTGAGGGTGACCGAGGCGCACAGCTTAAGCTGGAAAAGATGCCCTGGAATGCTGAAAAAATTCGCAAACGAGGGACCAAGCAGCTTGTATGGCTCCTGTTCTCATTATGGACCGGTTTTACCTTGGTCGGATATTTTACACCTATACGCGAGTTATCAGCGTCTTTGTGGACAACGCTGTCTGGCACCTACACTCTTGGGCCCTGGGAAACTTTCTGGATCCTATTTTATGGTTTT
>NZ_LWFE01000785.1:0-332 GCF_001635675.1 Oleiphilus sp. HI0061
GTTCTTGTCCGACACAACGAAACCTACGAGACAGTTGTCGGTACCGATTACGGTGTAGAGGTTACTTTCGAGTCGGGCAAAAAGATCAAAGCTGATGCTTTTCTTTGGTGTAATGGTCGCAGCGGCAATACCCAAAATCTTGGGCTAGAAAATATAGGTCTTGAAGCAAACTCACGCGGTCAGCTTTCAATTGACGACCACTATCGAACAGATGTAGAGAATATCTATGCTGTAGGTGATGTGATTGGTTGGCCAGCACTTGCTAGCGCTGCTTACGATCAAGGTCGCTCTGCTTCATCCGCTTTGCTTAACGATAGTTACTTCAGGTTTAT
>NZ_LWFE01000786.1:0-475 GCF_001635675.1 Oleiphilus sp. HI0061
AGAGGCTGATTATCTGCCGCGAGTTTACGAACTAAGGCCCGAAAATGGTGAAGTCGAGCTATTTATCAAAACCTCAAATTATCACTATTTATGGGGGGGTATTTGGCATGCACCTACGCTCACAGACGAAAGTGGTGTCCATAAAATTAGAGAGCTTCCTGTTCTCAAAGCGATGACTTCAGGCACCATTCTGCTTGCAACGGCTATTTTCTGTTGGTTTATGTTCTTGTCCCGCAGGCAGGATAAGAAGATCTTGTTCTTTAGCCTTTTTTGTTTGGCTATAGGTATTCGCCGCTTGTGTATGGACGAGCGTGTTCTCTACTTACTGAACTTATTTGATTGGCAGACTTTACAGTCAATGGAAAACATCACACTGTACTTGATGCTGCCTTTGTACTTAAGTTACTTTCAGCTTATTTTCCCTCAGACAAGCTCCAGGAAACTCCCGGCTCTGGGCTGGATTTGTGTCGTGCCC
>NZ_LWFE01000787.1:0-6915 GCF_001635675.1 Oleiphilus sp. HI0061
CATTTACGTTAATTGATACTACTCGCATAACTGCCTCATAATTAATTTGCGTGGTATGATACTTAATTCACATTTTTTGAAAAGAAAAACACTGTAATATCTTTCAATTTAGGCGCAATTAATGCAAGAAAATACAAATATGAAGCCCCACCAGCGCGAATTCATTGAATTTGCTATCCAAAAGAACGTTTTGAAGTTCGGCGAATTCACCCTTAAGTCTGGCCGTGTTAGCCCTTATTTTTTTAATGCGGGTCTTTTCGACGATGGTTTATCACTTGCCAAGCTTGGGTCATTTTATGCCCAAACACTGGTTGACTCGGATATTCCCTTCGATGTTCTATTTGGTCCTGCCTATAAAGGCATTCCTTTAGGCTCTGCTACAGCAGTCTGTCTTTCTTCATTGCATAACATTAACACGCCCTTTGCATTCAACCGTAAAGAAGCAAAAGCTCACGGTGAAGGTGGCACGCTCGTTGGCGCACCACTTAAAGGCAAGATAATGATTATCGACGATGTGATTACGGCAGGTACGGCAATTCGCGAAGTGATCAAAATCATTGAGGCCGCAGGTGCGGAGCCAGCAGGTGTTCTGATTGCACTTGACCGCCAGGAAAAGGGTCAGGGCGAGTTGTCTGCCATTCAAGAGGTCGAAAGAGACTTTAATATCCCAGTCGCCAGTATCGTCAACTTAACTCAAGTATTAGACTACATTCAGGATGATGCAAGTTTATCGCAGTACGCGGATGCCGTTTCTGCATATAGATCACAGTTTGGGATTGCTTGATTGATCATAACCTCTGTGCAGCGAAGTTCTCGGTGGTTCAAGTGTTTGATCTCTTAAAGAACTAAACCCAAAAAACCATTAACCACAGAGGGTACAGAGAGGCCTTCGGCCTACACAGAGAAGAGATAAAAACTAAAAATGTTTTTCTCCATGTCTTCTCTGTGCAGCGAAGCGCTCGGTGTTCTCTGTGGTTCAAGTGTTTGATCTCTTAAAGAACGAAACCCAGATAAGCACTCACCACAGAGGTCACGGAGCGGCCTGCGACCTAGACAAGTTTGTTTGCTGGCAGATGAGTATCTGTCTCTAAACCAGCAAAGACACCCCAACCAAAATGGTCACTACTTCAAAACAGCGCTTAACAATTTTATTTCCTTTGGCGATCGATAGATGCGCTCCAAGGTAGCCTCCAGCTAAAGCCCCCAAAACCAAAGGAAGTACCCACGACCACTTAACCTCGGTCTGTAAGGCCAGCGTAAGCGCCCCCACACCATTCCAAAACAATCCCACCAAAATCAAGGTATAGGCAACCGCTCGCTGGTACTCCAAGCCATACCAAAGCACCAGCCACAAGGTAACGAACAGGCCTGTTCCTGAGGTAATCGAGCCGTTCAAAACACCGATTAAAAACAGTACCAAGCCGCCAATCAGCCAATGAATACGCTTAAATACCTTGGTCGTCGTCGTCATCCCCAGCTCCGGTTTAAATACAGAGTACAAACCCAAAGCTATCGTTAAGACCCCTAAAGCTTGCTTGGCTAGTTCATCGGGAACAGAGAGAATCAATAAGGCACCGAGTATCACGCCTGGCAACCCGAAAAGCAGAATATGACTAGCAAAAGCCAAGCTCAACTGTTTCTCTCTAATATGGCGTAAAGTCGCCCCAACGCCTAAAGCAACGCTGGCGACTTTATGCGTAGCCAAGGCGACAGTAAAACCCAAACCAAGAAAGAGCAAAGCAGGAAACTGTAACAAGCCAGCGCCTCCACCAGCCATCGCACTCAAGCCGTTTGCAATAATCGATACGCAAAACAGCACAACTTGTTCAATTAGAAATTCCATATAAAAACTCTTTTATCAGTGCTCAACAGAGAAAATGCCACTCTTTGCATATTGCTGAACAAACACTCAATAAATTAAATTTCTTGCAACACAAAAGCATAAAAAAATCAGATATACTTTGGATATCCGAAAAATATTTAGATATTAGAATGATTCATACTTCACGACGACCTTATATCTTCAAGCATACTGGCAAGCGGCTAGCCGTGGTTGCCCTGCTACTGCTATGCAGTCTTTCTTTGGTGGCTACGCATGCATCTGCGGCGCAACTATACCGGTATAAAGACAATCAGGGAACCTATGTGCTCAATCAGACTATTCCTCCTGAATATGTCAAAAAAGGCTACGATATTTTGAATAGACAGGGCAGAGTTATCCAAGTTGTCGCGCCAGAACTAACAGCCGAGCAAATTGCTGCCCGAGACGCCGCCCTAGAACAAGAGCGCCTACAGAAAATTGAAGCTGAAAAACAAGCCCTCATCGACGGCGAACTTAAACAACTTTACAGTCATCCAAATGATGCCGTGCGAGTCCTGTCTCGCCGAGTTCAAGATATCAAAGGGCTTATTCTGGTAAAACGTACTAAGATTGATGCCAGTAAAAATGGCATTATTGAGGAAGAAGCACAAGCAGCCAATCGCCAACGACAGGGCTTGAAGGTTTTCGAGACGACCTTGAAAAAGCTCGAAAAGTATAAGTCCGATATCGATAACAATGAACACGACATTGTTGAATTGCATAACGAGTTAAAAAAAGTTAAAGATGAGTTCGACAAGAAAATTCGTCGCCTTGAAGTGATTACCGGTAAGACTGCCAGTGATTATGCCAAGCTTCTGCAAGATTTAAGTGACGACAATAAAGACAAACCCCAGACTCCCTCTGAAGAAGCACAAACAAACGATAACAATCCTTAGCCTAAACTATTACCCTAAAAGCGGACGTCTGCTTCATTAAGTATTTAATCTAACCTTAACAAAGCAAACGTGATCGTGTTATGAGTAATACTTAGGCTCAGTTCTGAGCCCCATCAACAAACTAACGCACATCGCAAGCAACACAAAGGTAAATGGCAACCCTGAAGAGATAGCACCTGCTTGCAGCGCTTGTATTGCTTCGGTCCCTCCTATCCATAACAAGGCAGCCGCGATTGCGCCTTCAATAGTTGCCCAGTAGATACGTTGGGGTACGGGCGCATCAATTTTGCCACCTGCTGTAATGCTATCAATGACCAAAGACCCTGAATCGGAAGAAGTAATAAAGAATACCAATACAAGGAGAATAGCGATCATCGATAGAAGCTGACTCATGGGCAGCTCATCGAACATCTGAAACATGGCAAGCGGGACATCCGTTAGACCATTTGCTCCAAGCTCACCGACACCGTTCACAACTTGATCGATGGCAATACCACCATAGACCGACATCCATATTACAGTCACTGCGGTTGGCACGAGTAGCACGGCACAGAGGAATTCGCGGATAGTTCTGCCTTTAGATATACGCGCAATAAACATTCCGACAAAAGGCGACCATGATATCCACCAGGCCCAATAGAACACCGTCCAACCTTGAAACCAGGCTTCGTCATCTCGATTGTGCGGATTACTAAGCGGTATTATATTCTCAAGGTACGCACCAATCGTAGTGGGAACATTCCCCAGCGCTACAGCTAAGCCTACCATTGCAACAAAAATCAATAATACAAAGGCGATCACCATATTCACGTTACTTAGTAACTTCACACCACCTTCCAAGCCTCTAACGACCGAGATGATAGCTAAGGCAGTCACACCCACGATAACTAAAATCTGTAAGCCGATACCGCCATCAGTGCCAAACACGTGATTAATACCGCTCGCCGCTTGCTGCGCCCCTAGCCCTAAAGATGTGGCTAGACCAAAGAGTGTCGCAAGTACTGCAAGAATATCGATAATGTGGCCAGGCCATCCCCACGTACGCTCTCCTAGCAGCGGGTAAAAAACGGATCGAATAGAGAGTGGAAGCCCTTTGTTGTAGGTAAAAAAAGCTAAGGAAAGCGCAACGACGCCATAGATCGCCCAGGGGTGAATTCCCCAGTGATACATCGTCGCGCCCATGGCCATACTCGCCGCTTCGGGCGTGTTTGCTGCCACATTGAGAGGCGTTTTGTACCAGCCGGTATAATAGGAAACAGGTTCGGCTACTCCCCAGAACATCAGCCCGACGCCCATGCCTGCAGCAAACAACATCGCTAGCCATGTTAGCGTAGAATGCTCTGCTTTTGCCTCATTGCCTCCTAAGCGAACCTTGCCGAAAGGAGAAACAATAAGCGCCAGGCAGAACAACACAAAAATATTGCCTGCCCAAATAAACAAACCATCGAAAGCACCAATAATATCCCATTTAAGACCATCTAATGCAGCTTTTGCGGTCGCTGAATCAGTTAGCAGTGTGGCTACTAAAAATAACAATATCAGCCCGGAACTCACAGCAAATACCGGGTTATGAATATCAAAACCCCAGCGTTGAACATTGTGCTGCCCAACGCTGTAGTCAGTACTGTGAATGCCATATTTATCGTTAGGGTTAGGTACGCTCATCAGCAAAGCCCTTTCATTTATTGTTATCAATTGGGATAGAACTAGGTACTCAATATATATTATTCAATAGTATCCGCTTCTAATTCGTAGGCACCTTCCTTGTTGTGTACTTCCTTGCCATTAAGCGGAGGGTTGAAGACGCATGCCATCTTCATTTCTTTAAATGCTCTTAGGATATGCTTGTCATGCTTATCCAGAACATAGATCGTGCCTGCAGAGATCGGGTGCACTTTTCCATCTTCCAAATTCTCTATCTCACCCTCACCTGACATGCAGTAAACCGACTCCAAATGATTTTGATAGTGCATCTGAAAATCTGCGCCTTCATAGATAGTCGTGATGTGAAACGAAAACCCCATCTGGTCATCTTTTAATAGCATACGCGTACTTTCCCAATTGCCATCAGGAGAGACAATGCGTCTTGATGAATTTTCCGCTTCACTCAGTTTTCTTACGATCATTTTTTTACCTTGTTTCTCTTTATCCAGTTAAATAACGTGACGCCTAAAATAGCATGATGACTAAGCCATTAAATACTGACGATTAGCCTGCCATCTTCGCATCATCAAAATAGTCGCTATCTTCAGGGATTTGGTCTTCTTTAGCACAAACCTCTTTGATCGCTTGCTCAACAATATCAATACCCTTTTTGAGAGAGTCTTGACTGATTACGAGAGGACATAAAAATTTAACCACCTGATCATCAGCACCGCTTGTCTCAATGATAAGCCCCTGCTGAAAAGCATTGCGTGTAATGTTGCCAGCGATCTCACCGTTTACACAGTTAATCCCTTGAAACATGCCGCGTCCACAGGTCGTGAAATTTCCGTCGCCATACAAGTCGACAATCTTTTCCAGGCGCGATTTAATATATTCGCCTTTTTGCTTAATCTCATTAGAGAACTTGTCGTCAGACCAGTAATGATCAATGGCGGCTTTCGCGGTTACAAATGCAAAATTGTTGCCTCTAAACGTACCGTTATGCTCTCCTGGTTTCCATTGGTCCAGCTCTGGCTTAAATCAAACAACAGCAAAAGGTAAGCCGTATCCGCCAAGTGATTTCGATAAGGTCACCATATCGGGCTTAATGCCTGCTTCTTCAAAGCTAAAGAAGGTGCCAGTACGACCGCAACCCGCCTGTATATCATCGATGATAAGCAGTACATCATGCTTTCGGCAGACTTTTTCTAAGTTACGCAACCATTCAAAACTAGCCGCATTGATACCGCCTTCACCTTGCACAGTTTCAACAATCACTGCAGCGGGCTTGTCGATGCCACTGCTGGAATCTGAAAGCACTTTATCAAGATAAGCTGTGGTATCAATCTCGTCACCTAAGTAGCCGTCATAAGGCACGCGGCTTACGCCGCCTAAGCTGACACCCGCCGCGCCACGATGATGAGAGTTACCCGTCGCAGCCAGAGAGCCAAGGCTAACGCCATGAAAACCATTGGTGAAAGAAATAATGTTCTGACGGCCTTTAATATTACGCGCTAGCTTTAAAGCCGCTTCAACTGCGTTGGTACCAGTCGGACCAGTAAACTGCATAACATAATCGAGATCCCGAGGCTTTAGAATCTTCTCATTAAAAGCCTCTAGAAATTCACCTTTCGCCTTGGTATGCATATCCAGGCCATGCGTAATACCATCATTCTCAATGTAGTCCATTAAGAGAGGCTTAAATAGCGGATTGTTATGCCCGTAGTTAATTGTTCCCGCACCCGCCAGAAAGTCTAGATACTCATTTTCCTCCTCATCGTAGAGGTGTTCCATCTTAGCGCGATTAAAAACACGAGGGAAAGAACGAGCATAGCTCTGAACTTCAGATTCAATTTCATCAAATATTTTCATTAGCATCCTCCATAGGATGTTTGGTGCGAGTCTTATTTAGTGTGCGAGGTTAGGAACTAAATGGACCGATTCGGACCAGAAATTCCGTGTCATGCAAGCCAGCAAAATGCGTATCTTTGCTAAACATTTCAGATTTGGCTAAGGGAGCAGAAAAATCCTTTGCGAAGCTTTCAAATAAAGTCCATGAGGCTTTATTGTCAGCTGTAATGGTCGTTTCCAAGTGAGTGACCTGAGCGCATTCTTGCCGCGTCACAATATCTTTGAGCATTCGCTTAGCAAGACCTTGACCGCGAGCACGCTCATCAACGGCGACCTGCCAAATAAATAAAGTGTCTTGCCGGTCGGGAATGACATAGCCGGATATAAAGCCAAGTGTCTTGTCATCGTCTATCGCTATCACTGAGGTGCTAGCGAAATGACTGCACTGCAGCAAGTTGCAGTACGCTGAGTTAGTGTCCAGAGGTGGGCATCGGTCTATGAGCGCAAATACTGATCGGCCATCAGTATCTAGCGGTCTTCTAAGTGTGGTTTGATTCATAATTTATTATTTTAGATGTCTAAACATTTATTTTTAGACATCTATGTATAACTTGCCTGTATTTATGCTACTTTTTACTAGCTGTTACAATTTTATGCGCCTTA
>NZ_LWFE01000788.1:0-645 GCF_001635675.1 Oleiphilus sp. HI0061
GGTACGCACCAATCGTAGTGGGAACATTCCCCAGCGCTACAGCTAAGCCTACCATTGCAACAAAAATCAATAATACAAAGGCGATCACCATATTCACGTTACTTAGTAACTTCACACCACCTTCCAAGCCTCTAACGACCGAGATGATAGCTAAGGCAGTCACACCCACGATAACTAAAATCTGTAAGCCGATACCGCCATCAGTGCCAAACACGTGATTAATACCGCTCGCCGCTTGCTGCGCCCCTAGCCCTAAAGATGTGGCTAGACCAAAGAGTGTCGCAAGTACTGCAAGAATATCGATAATGTGGCCAGGCCATCCCCACGTACGCTCTCCTAGCAGCGGGTAAAAAACGGATCGAATAGAGAGTGGAAGCCCTTTGTTGTAGGTAAAAAAAGCTAAGGAAAGCGCAACGACGCCATAGATCGCCCAGGGGTGAATTCCCCAGTGATACATCGTCGCGCCCATGGCCATACTCGCCGCTTCGGGCGTGTTTGCTGCCACATTGAGAGGCGTTTTGTACCAGCCGGTATAATAGGAAACAGGTTCGGCTACTCCCCAGAACATCAGCCCGACGCCCATGCCTGCAGCAAACAACATCGCTAGCCATGTTAGCGTAGAATGCTCTGCTTTTGCCTCATTGC
>NZ_LWFE01000789.1:0-406 GCF_001635675.1 Oleiphilus sp. HI0061
GCTTGATATTCCTGGACATGAAGCCATGTAGTTTGATCAATGCTTTGGTACATATCGACTGCGAGCGCAAATTCCGGCATATCAGCATCGTACAAGCGATAGCAGCTAATCTCATTTTTCTTAGCCCACTTACCGAGGGTCTTAAAATTCTTCTTAAGGCGGTTAGCGAACATTTCAGCACGCTGTGGATTCGATATCTTCCAGTTGCTAGATGAATGTTCTAATTTAGAGGAGCTCGCAGCATCTTTGTAGCGATTATCCTTATCAAGACTAAATAAGATGAGTTGACTTTCGATAGCGCCATTAAAGAGTTTATACTGTTTATATGAACGCCAGCATATGGCCTTACCTAAATCTGCATTTCCTGTAAATACGCCGGCACTCCATCCAAGCAAGTCTCGCTCAA
>NZ_LWFE01000790.1:0-494 GCF_001635675.1 Oleiphilus sp. HI0061
TCAAATTAGCTTTATTTCTGATCAGAGCGAAGTGATTTCATATCAGAAATTGGATGATCTAAAAGGTTTAAAAATAGGAGTAAGAAAGGGGGCGAGTTTTGGTCATAATTTCGACAATGCTGCAGGGCTGAATAAAACCCCAATGGTAAACGCCTTAAGCATGTTAAAGATGCTGGCACTGGGGCGGATAGATATCGGCATTGGTGATCATTTGATTTTGAGTCGCTTGATGCAGAAAAATAAGATGCTTAACGAACAGCTTAAATTTGTAGAGCCCGCTTATACTGAGCGTGAGCTTCACATGGCGATTGTTAAGTCTTTAGCTGATCATCAGGCAATTGTCTCTGCATTTAATCATCACTTGCGAAAGATGAAGCAGCAGGGAAGAGTTAAAGAAATTATTAAGACCTACAGCCCTTAAACTCTTTACCACTCCCCCGTATTCGTCATTGATACCCAAGGCTCTTCAGGTGCAAGGTTATCGCCCTTTTGTA
>NZ_LWFE01000791.1:0-436 GCF_001635675.1 Oleiphilus sp. HI0061
AACAGGTGATAGCCAGCAAGATTCTCAGTTGATTGGTCAGTTCGGTGTTGGGTTCTATTCCGCATTTATTGTTGCCAAGAAAGTTGATGTATTCACGCGTAAAGCGGGTACAGATAAAGCGGAAGGTGTTCACTGGAGCTCCGAAGGTGAAGGTGAATTCACCATAGAGAATATCGAGCGTGCCGAGCGTGGTACTTCGATTGTGCTTCACCTGAAAGAGGAAGAGGCTGAGTTTGCTAACGGCTGGAAGCTACGTAGTCTGGTTAAGAAGTATTCTGACCATATCGCCTTCCCGGTTGTGATGAAGTCTGAGCCAATGCCTGCTGAAGAAGGTAAAGAGCCAGAAGAGCCAAAAGACGAGACAGTCAACGAAGCCACAGCGCTTTGGTCTTTGTCTAAGTCTGAAATCAAAGAAGAAGAGTATCAATCTTTCTAT
>NZ_LWFE01000792.1:0-468 GCF_001635675.1 Oleiphilus sp. HI0061
CAAATGATGCCTGCATCCAAGCTGGCGGCGACGAACAAGCCAAGCTCTTCACATTGAGATACGAACTCCTCCTGAAATGGGCCTTTGCAAAGCAATGGCTCTTTTATCAGTCTCCACCTTAAACCTGTTGTGATGGTATCTATGGCTCTTTTGGTTCCAGTTCCATCGTGGCCTGCACGAATAAAATACGCAAATGGCTTACCTTGAGTTGTTTCTAGACAGTCATAGTAACAACGATCAAAAACATCCTTGATTAGGCCCGACATATAGCCAAGGTTTTCGGTAGTTCCAATTATGATCGCATCTGCGGAAATTATGTCGCTAGATTGAGTGTCCAAAGGTTTTAGGTAGTTTACTTCGATCCCTGTGAAGTTCTCCACTGATGCTCCTTTGATTGTCGCATCTACTAGCTTAATCAAGTTCGGGGATGGCGCATGAGCGACGATTAGAAGTTTTTTGGAGGCGGTC
>NZ_LWFE01000793.1:0-552 GCF_001635675.1 Oleiphilus sp. HI0061
AGCCCATGCTTTAACCGCTACCTGACCATTAGTTTCTGGTGCCAGGCTCAAGATCACTTCAGAGGCATCAATTGCCGACTCAATCTTCGGACGACCCTGATGCGCGCCTTCTTCAGTGTGCTTATAGTTAAGCTCACCCAAGAACTTCACTTCATCTTCAGTGTTCCAAGTAATACCCTTACCACCATTACCTAGTTTCTCTAGCAATGGGCCAAGCGAAGTAAAGCGCTTATAGGTATTCGGGTAATCACGTTCAACAACGGCTAGGTTTGGTGCCGTCTTACCTGGAATCAGGTCACACTCACCTTTCCACCATGCTTTCACACCCTCTGGCTGAGCAAGCTCTCCTGGTGTGTCGTGCTGAAGCGGTACCGTGACCAAATCTTTCTCAACACCCAAGTGGCCTTCACAAAGTTCAGAGAACTTCTTGGCAATACCTTTGAAGATATCCCAGTCAGATCTCGATTCCCAAACCGGGTCAATCGCTTTAGAAAGAGGGTGAATAAACGGATGCATATCCGACGTATTCATATCGTCTTTTTCGTACCAAGT
>NZ_LWFE01000794.1:0-688 GCF_001635675.1 Oleiphilus sp. HI0061
TGTGGGTTTTTTTCGTTTAGAGCGAGGCAAAAGACGCTCGACTCGCTTTCTCCCGGCTGACACATCGCGCCGATATATATCAAATCTATATCGAGCTTAATCTAAGCCAATTGTGATCTATTGAGACGTTCTGCTCGTAAATCTTTTGATCACTATGCCAATGTCTTGTCTTGAACTCTAAAGAATCCATATAGGGAATATGATGAAAGAGCGTAAGTTTCAGGTTAAACCCAGCACACATAAAGGAAATAAGGCGGCGCGCTTACCTTGCCGTGGCTGTACAAAAAACTGTGGAAACTATATGGTTTGTGAAGGCCGTCCATGGAGGACTCTAAGTGACCACAACTAAGTTATCTACCCGACTTTACAGCACACCTTATCGAATCGTTGGCATCTTATATCTTGCCTCGGGCCTTTGGTGTGCGATAAATCCCACATTGTCTGCCAGTTTCTTGGGGATAAACTTTCAGAGTGAAATGGGGCTTGCCGAATTCTTTTCTGTCTATGGAGGGCTTCAAGTAGGGATCGGTTGTGCAATGATACTGTCATCATTTTACAAGCCTTACTTGGAAGGCGCCGTCTTTTTCGCTCCTGGCGTTCGACCTCGGCTTTTAAGTACTCATTTTCTATCGTAGCCATTAATAGACGTTTAACGCTAATCTGGCTCGACACCCGAGCGATTAGTTCT
>NZ_LWFE01000795.1:0-658 GCF_001635675.1 Oleiphilus sp. HI0061
CAGCGACGATCTTTATGTTATTACCACTTGATTTCATACTTCTTCCTTAGGTAAATAGCTGCAGCGTTCAGTGTGATTAATATCGACAGTATGACAACAATGCCCGCTGCTGTTTTTTCTACATATGCACGTTCAGGCATACCCGCCCACGTAAAGATCTGGGCCGGCAGTACCGTCGCAGCCTCCATGATCGACGAAGGTGAATCTGGGATGAATGCAATCATTCCAATAATGATTAATGGAGCGGTTTCCCCCATGGCTTGCGCCATGCCAATTATCGTACCGGTCAAGATGCCTGGTAGCGCAATGGGTAGAACGTGGTCTTTGACAACTTGAATTTTGTTAAGGCCCAAACCATAACCTGCATGGCGAATTGACTCGGGTACACTTCTGAGTGCAGCACGAGAACTGACAATAATAATTGGTAATGTCATTAGCGCTAAAGTGATACCGCCCACTAATGGCGAGCTTCTTGGCAGACCAAATAAATTAATAAATACTGATAAGCCTAGTAGGCCGAATAATATTGAAGGAATAGCCGCGAGGTTGTTTATATTCACTTCAACAAAACGGGTAAAGCGGTTGTCGGATGCAAACTCTTCCAGGTAAATTGCCGTCATCACACCAATCGGGAAAGCAAAGGCCATTGTTACTAACA
>NZ_LWFE01000796.1:0-355 GCF_001635675.1 Oleiphilus sp. HI0061
CATGAAGGTCAGAATGATTAGTCGGGCTTTAGTAAGGAAAGTGACCTGCTAGCTATTTATTCACGACGTTTGCTAGCTTCTCTGAAACGTCGCTAAGCTTTGTCGTCATTGTGCTCAGGTTTTGAATTGACTCCAGTAGGTGTATAACAGCGTAAGCGTTATTGTTATTTACCTCGCCAACATTCTGCGAGGCAGCACTGACTTGTGTCATGTTGTCTTGCAGTTTATTGATTACCTTGGATACTTTTTCAATTTGTTCTGAAACTTCAATAACCGAGGCCGATGTATTCTCCAGTACTGCTTCTGAGTGAAGTACTATCTCGACGCCCTTATCAACGTCTACTGACCCTTGTTT
>NZ_LWFE01000797.1:0-252 GCF_001635675.1 Oleiphilus sp. HI0061
AAGCCTATCTGTTCCAATGACCTAATCCAAAGCATGGAGCTCAGCCTCTATTCAGAAAAACCAGAGCTAACGCAAAGTGCGATAGCGGCTATAGAAGACCCCACTACAGATTTGAGCGAGTCTAGAATCCTGCTTGTTGAAGACGTCTATGTAAACCAGCTCGTTGTACAAGGTATTCTTGAGGCGCTTGACCAACAGTGCGATATCGCTGCCAACGGCCTAGAAGCGCTAGAAATGATACGCGACGCTGAA
>NZ_LWFE01000798.1:0-1007 GCF_001635675.1 Oleiphilus sp. HI0061
GGTACTTCGAAAAAATCTCATGCAGAGTAAACAGGCCTACCTCTTTGGAACTTGCCTAATAGATTCCTTTTACCCGGAATCAGGTATGGATGCGATTGCTCTGCTTGAACTATGTAATTATCAAATAGTATTTCCTCAAGCGCAAACCTGCTGCGGACAGCCTCCCTATAATTCGGGTGAAGCAAGCCCAGCCAAAGATGTCGCCTGGCACACCATTCAGGTTTTTTCCGACAAAAAGTTACCTGTTATCGTACCTTCAGCCTCTTGTGCGGCCATGATCAAGCATCACTACCCGACTCTCTTCGACACGGGTTCCACAGAGCATAAACAAGCAATAGAGCTGAGCTCGAGAACCTACGAGCTTATCGAGTTTCTAGAGCCCATCCTCCCATACAATAAGCAAAGCGACAGCTCCCACACTCATATCAGTCTTCACCGATCCTGTAGCGCCCTTAGGGAGATGGAAGTCGCAGAACCATGGCTATCAATTCTAAGAAAGCTAGATGGCGTCGAGGTATCCTTACCAACACTAGAGCAGGAGTGCTGCGGATTTGGGGGAACCTTTGCTATCAAGTCTCCTGAGATTTCTGCCGCCATGACAGCAGACAAATGTGAGCACTTACTATCACCAAATCCTCAGTCTATATTAAGCGGTGATTGTGGCTGCCTTTTGAATATTAGCGGACATATCAAGCATTCAGGCGACAAGCGTCCTTGCACCCATATCGCGAGATTTATTGCTCAGCGTTTTGGAATACAACATGACTGACGACGCGCACTCAAACTTCGCCACTCGCATAAAAAGCGCACTAGAAGATACGCAGCTACGCTCCAACTTCCGCGGCGCCATGGACTTTCTACGCAATAAACGCAAACAAGCCTTCAGTGATGAAGAGGAATGGCAAACCCTTAGAGAACAAGGTGCAGCAATAAGACAGAACGTCGTCGAGCGTTTACCTGAACTGCTAGAGCAACTAGAACAACAATGTAGCAATAACGGCATTCAG
>NZ_LWFE01000799.1:0-578 GCF_001635675.1 Oleiphilus sp. HI0061
GCTTATCCTGCAGCCCTTTAGCAAAGTATGTAAAACCGCCCGATAAAATAGCAGTCTTGTAACCCAGGCTTTTTAGCGTTGAGATCAACCTTTCTGCACCTTCAGTCATCTTAAGGCGCGCAGCTACTTTGCTTAGCACTTCTTCGCTCAAACCTTCCAATAAACCAACACGCCGAGCAAAGCTCTCAGTAAAATCAATCTCACCACGCATGGCTTGCTCGGTGATTTCAGATACCTGATCTCCGACACCCGCTTCTTTCGCCAGCTCATCGATCACTTCTGCTTCAATTAAGGTGGAATCCATATCAAAAACCACCAAACGACGATTACGGCGATAAATTGTGTCTTCCTGGAAGGCGATATCGACGTTAAGCTCACTGGCAATCTTTAAAAAGTCAGCTCTCAACGCCTCAGCATCCGGCACATTTCCGCGAACAGAGAACTCCAAACATGCCTGGCTCGACTGAGGATCGACATCCAAACCACGACGCCCGGACAGTCGGGTAATGTTGTCGATATTCAAATCATGCTCCGCAGTCACTTCAGAGACTTTAGCAATTTGCTCTGCAGTGATCAGG
>NZ_LWFE01000800.1:0-521 GCF_001635675.1 Oleiphilus sp. HI0061
GATCTCTTCGTAGTAGCGAATGGTTTTAGAATTAAGGCCTGTTAGCTTTGATATCGCGCCGATATTCATCGTGCTACTCCTATATAAATTGATCTAATATGGAATAGCATAAACCTTACAGCTACGGTAAGGTCAATACAAATTTATTGAATTCGAAATTTATGACGAAAGTGGTCAGTGTAGGTGGGTATGACCATAGTCAAAATAACTCAAGTAGACAGAGCCTTCCATGGCTCGCTGGCGGCTTAGGGCTGGTTGGTTTCATGTGAGGAATGGCGTTCTCAGCCTAAGAATGAATAAGCCTCAACCACGACGCCATGCATGAAATTTCTCAAGAAACTGCAATACCTTCTCAGGCGCGTTGGCTTTTTTCCAGTTACCAGCGACAAACTTATTGGTTTCCGCCAGGGTTGGGTAGATATGAATCGTGCCCAGGATCTTATTCAGACCTAAGCCATGCTTCATTGCCGTCACGTATTCAGCAATAATATCCCCGGCATGATGACCGACAATCGTTACCC
>NZ_LWFE01000801.1:0-265 GCF_001635675.1 Oleiphilus sp. HI0061
TGTCTCGGGCAAACATTATCCTTTGCTGAAATCGATGCTAAATCTAAGGCTTTGGCCTGTTTCTTACAGCAGCAAGAGAACCTAAATCAGGGTGACCGGATAGTGATACAGCTGCCAAATCTAAGCCAGTACCCAATTGCTGCTTACGCCGCGTTGCGTGCTGGTTTAGTCGTGGTAAACACAAACCCTCTTTACACGCCTAGAGAAATGCAGCATCAATTCTCAGATTCAGGTGCCAAGGCGATAATTATTCTAGAAGACCTGT
>NZ_LWFE01000802.1:0-329 GCF_001635675.1 Oleiphilus sp. HI0061
CGATGTATTGTGCTTCGGTTTAATCGTCGTTTCCTTATTCGATGTGATTTTGAATGGCCTTCGAACCTACGTCTTCTCGCATACCACCAATCGGGTTGATGTGACCTTAGGGTCGCAGTTATATAACCATCTCTTGCGTCTACCCATATCATTCTTTAATGCACGGCAAGTGGGGAATACTGTAGCCAGAGTTCGAGAGTTGGATACCATTCGTGAGTTTATTACTGGCTCTGCTTTAACGCTGATTATCGATATCCTTTTTACCGTGATCTTTTTTGTGGTGATGTACTACTACAGCCCGCCCCTCACATGGATAGTGTTAGGTTCGA
>NZ_LWFE01000803.1:0-278 GCF_001635675.1 Oleiphilus sp. HI0061
GAGTTAAGCCTGCGTAGTCTGCGACAATTGCATCTTTTGTTTTGGTCAAACGATTGAATAAGGTAGATTTACCTACATTAGGACGACCTACTAGCGCTATTACAGGAACCATCTATCTACCTTTAATCTCTATATTCGTTAGACGACTCTTCGAAAAGTCTTCTATTTCTAAACCTCGAACCCAAGGGTCTAAGGTCCTTTACCTTCGAATTCAACTGATACGATACTATGTCACCAGAACGTGCATAAACATATAGCCGGTCGCCCTTTACAATCAT
>NZ_LWFE01000804.1:0-525 GCF_001635675.1 Oleiphilus sp. HI0061
TCGTAGTGCACGCCAACGCGCGACAAGTGAGCTTCGATTCTAGGAGCAATAGACATAACAAGCACCTCCATAAAAGCGAGTGAATCATCATTGTAACGCTGCGAAAGGTGTTAGGCCAAGAACCCTTTGTGCTTAGTCGAGTGCGCTATAGGGCAAATGGCTATAGCGCACTATCTATCACCCCATATGGTTTTATTTGTGGTCTTTGCAGGGCGCTTAGCGCTGGTGCTCGTTGTATTGGGCTTATTGCGGTTAATCTTCTTTTTTGGGGAGTCCTGTTTTTTCTGCTCAGTCTTTTTATTCGCTGGTCGCTTATTCTTCGGTACGTAATTTAAAATAGATACGGGCACGACTTTTCTCACAGGGAAGCCTTCAATTTCTTTTCGCTCAATAATATGACCTAGCCGGCTCTCTATTGCACAAAGATTCTTAAAATCTCCCATTGAGACAAATGAGATCGCTTCGCCAATGGCACCTGCTCGGCCTGTTCGTCCAATTCTATGAATGTATTCCTCAGGCTTAAAG
>NZ_LWFE01000805.1:0-361 GCF_001635675.1 Oleiphilus sp. HI0061
CCGCTCGCCGCTTTGCTACACAGCAATATTCTTTAGACAGAATTAAGAAACTGGCAGCAGAGGCGGATGCCTCGTTAAACGATATTGTGCTTTATTTATGTGGCACCTCGTTGAGGCAGTTCCTATTAGAAAAAGGACAATTACCTGAGCAACCTTTAACAGCAGGTATTCCGGTTAATATTCGCCCTGCGGATGACACAGGCACAGGTACGGCCATTAGTTTTATGATCGCTAGCTTAGCAACCAATGAAGCGGACCCGCTTCGCCGCTTAGCAACCATTAAAGAGTCGACCCAGATTGCGAAGGAGCACTTACAAAGCTTGCCTAGAGCATCGCTGACACAGTACACGATGCTGATGAT
>NZ_LWFE01000806.1:0-312 GCF_001635675.1 Oleiphilus sp. HI0061
TGGCCAGTATATGCAACAGCGCCATGGTGAGCATGTCCATAAGCTCTCTCTCAACGCCTCCTTTACTTGCCCTAATCGAGACGGTAGCAAAGGTATTGGTGGCTGCACCTTTTGTAATAACGCATCCTTCAGCCCCAACGCCAAAGCGCCAGACTCAATTGAGTCACAAATAGCACGCGGCAAAGCGGTGATCGCCAAGCGTACCGGAGCCAAGAAATTTCTTGGCTACTTTCAGGCCTATACCAACACCTATGATGAGGCCGAAAACCTAAAGCGCTTGTATGATCGTGCTTTAGCGGTCGACGACGTCAT
>NZ_LWFE01000807.1:0-510 GCF_001635675.1 Oleiphilus sp. HI0061
TGTTCATGGTTGACGGCTGAACTGCCGATAATGGTAATAGCAGGGGCTGTCGTGTCGGCCACGATAACGGTTCTTGTAATTGATGTGGCTGCGTTACCGGCTGTATCGCTAACATTATAAGTAAGAATATAGGAGCCGGCAGTATTTGCATCAACGGAGCCCGTGACAAGGATATTTGCAGTTAAGTCTCCGTCAACGGTATCACTGGCGGATGCGCCTGCATCGGTATAGCTTGTTCCTTGCTCATGATTAGTTGGAGTACTTCCGCTTAAGGTCAATACCGGTAGCGTTGTATCAACAACTGTAATAGTACGTGTTAGTGTTGTTGCGTTATTTCCTGCGCTGTCGCTAACGTTGTAATTGAGAGTGTATGTGCCAGCGGCATTTGCATCGACAAAACCGGATACAGTGATGCTGGCGGTGATATCACCGTCAGTATTGTCTGTAGCACTGGCGCCACGGTCGCTATAAGCAGTTCCTTGTTCATGGTTGATGCTTGCCGAGCCAAGT
>NZ_LWFE01000808.1:0-414 GCF_001635675.1 Oleiphilus sp. HI0061
CCGATAATTGCTAGATTTGAAGGAGCATCTTCCGGAGCCGGCTTTTCAACCATTTCAGTGATACGGTATAGGCCATCCTTCATGCATTCGCCTGCAATAACACCATATTTATGCGTTTGGTCAGCAGGAACTTCCTGGATCGCTACGATACTGCAGCGGAACTGATTATATAACTCTGCCATTTGCTTAAGCACGCCGTCGCCGTTTTCATCTGCCGTACAAAAGTCATCTGCCAAAACAACTGCAAAAGCATCATCGCCAACCAAACCTCGACCGCTATAGATTGCGTGGCCAAGACCTTTCATTTGATGCTGTGGTGTAAATGAAAAGGTGTTATTTTCCATTAAATTCCGAATGGAATCGAGCTGAGCCTCTTTTCCTGAACCTTTAATTTCATTTTCTAGTTCGTAGCTA
>NZ_LWFE01000809.1:0-21755 GCF_001635675.1 Oleiphilus sp. HI0061
GGTCGTGATGTCGAGCAGCGTCACCTATCAAGCGCTTCCCAGAGCACATGTCTACGGCGCTTCAAAAGCGGCACTACGATATTTTACCGAGTGCTTAAAAATAGATTTACAGCAAGAAGGCATTGACGTTCATCTAGTGAGTCCGGGGTTTGTCAAAACACCTTTAACCGATCTCAATGATTTTCCAATGCCACTACTCATGGAACCCGAAGAAGCTGCCAGTCGAATTATTTCCGGACTTGAAAGAGGCATTTTCGACATACATTTTCCGCAACGATTTACTCGAACACTGAAGCTGATCTCTTTGTTACCTGATCATCTTCGCTTTTCTTTACTTGCCAAGTTATCGCGCAATGCATCTCAGGCCGATTCTTCTACAAGAACAACTCAGTCAATCGCGACGACAAACCCTCAGGATCACCAGCAATGAATCAGAACCCTTCTCACCAGCACCTTACAAACCAACGCATTGCGGTCATCGGATCAGGCATCGCGGGCCTGACGTCTGCCTATCTTTTGAGTAAGCGTCATGACGTTAGCTTATTCGAATCGAACGACTATATTGGCGGCCATACCCACACCGAACACGTACAATGCCAAGGCAAAAGCTACCCGGTGAATACAGGTTTTATCGTTTTTAATGACTGGACCTACCCTAACTTCATCAAACTAATGGACCAGCTAGGCGTTACAAGCGAAGATTCAGACATGAGCTTCAGTGTACGATGTGAAAACACTGACCTTGAATACAATGGCACCAACCTAAACAGCTTATTCGCGCAACGAAGTAACCTGTTCCGCCCTAAGTTTCTGAGGATGATAAGCGACATCCTTAAATTCAACAAACAAACGGTTGAGAGCTTGGAAGCGGGTACACTCGACACTGAGCAAAGCCTAGGTGAATTCATTGAACAAAATGGCTATTCCGACGCTTTTAAAAACTATTATATTGTTCCAATGGGAGCGGCTATCTGGTCTGCATCTGTCGATGTAATGCTATCGTTTCCCTTAAAATTCTTTATTCAGTTTTTTAAGAATCACGGCATGTTAAGTGTCGATGATCGACCGCAGTGGAGGGTACTAACGAATGGTTCAGAGTCTTACATAGCACCGATTACACAGCGTTTTAAAGACAACATTCACCTTAACAGCAATATCATAAAGGTAACACGAAGCCCTAGCGAGGCGGCCATTACCTTTAGCGACCATTCTGTGCAGACCTTTGATCAGGTCATCTTTGCCTGCCATAGCGATCAAGCCTTACGGCTACTCGGCGATGTGTCTGAAAAAGAGAGCGAGATTCTTGGCGCAATCCCCTATCAGGACAACAGCGTCACTCTGCATACAGATACTCGCCTCATGCCTAAGAAAAAACTGGCCTGGGCGGCTTGGAATTATCATATTCCTCAGCGCGCTAATGATTGTGCCATGGTGACTTACAACATGAACATCCTGCAGAACTTCGACGACGCTCCCGAAACATTTCTAGTTACTCTAAACAGGACCAATGAAATAGACCCCAGCAAGATCATTCGCACGTTCAACTACAGCCACCCGGTCTTTAGCCAAGACGGCGTCAAAGCACAGGCGCGTCATCATGAAATAAGTGGTAACCCTGAGTCTGGTCATGGACGCACACACTATTGTGGTGCCTATTGGTTCAACGGCTTTCATGAAGATGGGGTCAATAGCGGACTTCGCGTCGCAGAGGCTTTCGGAGAAACACTCTAGTGAGCAAAATAAAGCACAGCTCAATATATAGAGGATCGATACGGCATCGTCGTTTTTTGCCCAAGAAACACCAGTTTCGCTACCCCTTGTTTATGCTCTATCTTGACTTAGACGAGTTAGAATCGCTGTGTAAATCGAAGTGGTACTGTTCACTCGAAAAGTTCAATATTGTCTCGTTTCGTCGCGATGATTATTACTCACCCGAATCGGGCGATTTAAAACAAGCAGTCATTAATAAAGTGACGAACAATCTCACCGAACAAGGTTTATCTGCGCCGGAAATTGAACACGTCAGAATGCTGTGCCACGCCCGCTATTTCAATGCAGTCTTTAACCCTGTCACCTTCTACTACTGTTTTGACAAAGCTAACAAGCTGGTTTCTATTTTGGCTGAAATCACCAACACCCCATGGGGTGAACGGCATGCTTATGTGCTACCCGTAGGTCAATCGGGAGAGTATGGCTCGTATGCCCTGAAAGCACAAAAATATCACCACTATGAGTTTCCCAAAGTTTTTCATGTTTCGCCGTTCAACCCTATGGATATGACCTATCACTGGACCTTTGATGAGCCAAACCAAGGGCTAAGAGTGCATATGGATAACACCCAGCGCGACGAACAAAACGAAAAGCACTTTGACGCCACGTTAGTGATGGAGCGATACGATTTCACAAACTATTTAGCCAGCACACTGATCCGATTTCCGTTTATGACCGTAAGAGTAAGCATGGGGATATATTGGCAAGCGTTAAAGCTATGGCTAAAGCGCATACCATTTTACGATCACCCTAACTTAAGCAAATAAGATAACAACGAATGCCCGTAAAGGAGACATCGAGATGAGTCCCACAAGCCTAGTGAGTCACGCCAAAAAGCAATCAAAATTCAGTGTAAGTAGCGTCGCCCGAAAACTCGTACATAAGCAGCTACAAAAACTGCACACGGGGACAATTGTCATTGTTGAACCAGGCGCACGTACACTCTTCGGAGAACCACTTTCTCCCAATGACCCGCTTTATTCCGAGCTACATATTCTTGATGAAAATTGTTATCTAGATATTATGACGGGCGGCAGCATAGGCGCGGCAGAAGCCTATATGTCAGAAGACTGGAGCTCACCGGATCTAACTAAACTAGTGCAAGTAATGGTCCAGAACCGTGATATTCTAGATCAAATGGAAGGCGGCTTCGCCCTGCTATCCCGGCCCTTAACTAAAGCCTTTCACCTCTGGAACCAAAATACCGAAAAAGGCTCCAAGCGAAATATCGCTGCGCATTACGACCTGGGTAATGATTTATTTAAGACCTTCCTGGACCCGACAATGATGTATTCCTCTGGCATCTTCCCTAGCGAACAGGCAAGCATGGAAGAGGCATCACAATACAAGCTTAAGACTATCTGTGAAAAACTAAACCTATCTGAATCTGACCATGTGGTTGAAATTGGCTCTGGCTGGGGCGGGTTCGCCATCTATGCTGCCAAGCACTATGGCTGCAAAGTCACCACCACCACGATCTCTGATAAACAACATGAGTTAGCACAAACACGGATCAGCGAAGCAGGCTTAAGCGATAAAATCACACTTCTAAAGCAAGACTATCGTGAGCTAGAGGGGCAATTCGACAAGCTCGTTTCAATAGAAATGATCGAAGCGGTTGGCTGGCAATACTATGACACCTTTTTCGCGACTTGCGCCTCACTGTTGAAACCAAATGGCGCGATGCTGATTCAAGCCATCACAATTGAAGACCAGCGTTTCGAGTACGCCAAACGCAACGTCGATTTTATTCAGCGTTATATCTTTCCTGGTAGTTGTATTCCTTCAATTCAGGCTCTCACTAGCTCATCGATGAAGGCCAGCGACCTACGACTCGTTTATCAAGAGGACTTTGCGGAACACTACGCTAGAACACTGCTAGCATGGTTGGATTCATTTAATAAAGCCTCAGCGACCATCACAGAGCTAGGCTATAGCAAAGAATTTAAACGTATGTGGGAGTTCTACCTCTGCTACTGCGCAGGAGGTTTCAAAGAGCGCTCTATCGGCGTATCTCATATGTTATTCGCTAAACCAGGTTATAGAAACGAGCCCCTGTCTCGCATATAAGGCAGTGATAAGCGATATAGCCAACCACACCATTAAGGAGTCTACTCAATGTCTCGGGAACAACTAAATAGGCTCCTCAATGCGGTGTTATTCCAAAGCTGTTGGTTTCTGGCAATTTTATCAGATTGGTACCTGGCGCTCTGCGCATTCGCCTTGCTATTAGTGCATTTCGTTCGAACAAACGCATCGACTCACAACTCATTAAAACTCTTGTATATCGCGTGTATCGGCATTCTGATCGACAGCTTGCTTATGCATCTAGGCGTTTACCAGTTTCCGAACCCCGAGTTAAGAACCAACGATTTTATAATTCCCTTGTGGTTAATCATAATGTGGTGTGCGTTTACGCTCACACTGCTTTCGTCGCTGCAATGGTTTTTAGCCAAGCCATATTTTTTCATCTGCTTATGTTGCATTTCCGGACCCGCTTCATACCTGGCAGGCCGTCACTTCGGCGCGCTTCACTTTGCAGACGCCTCCCTTATTTTCATCATCCTAGAATGGTTCGTAGTCGGAGTTCTGTGTACTGCAATCTTCCCCTCTTCACCAAAGGAGGATCTGCCAGCCCAAGGAGGCAAATATGCAAGCTATTAGCAGTTTCTCAATTGCCAGTTTCTTTGTGCTCTCTTCGCTTTGCGCTCAGCTACAAGCTGCGCCAAGCGATATCAAAGTCGTTCAGTTTGAGGGCAAAGCGTATTCGCTAGACAGTGACGAGTTGCTGTACTCAGAGCACCACTATATAAACCTCAATCGATCAAATCAGTATGACAATGCATATGTCGAATACAAGGCGCCAGACGGAGAGGTCTTTGCGAAGAAAGATCTGGATTTCTCGAAGCATAAATTAATACCCGACATGAGCTTTATCGACCTCCGCTCGAATCAAACAAGTCTTCTGACCAAAACTGACAATCAGGTAAAGATTGAACACATCAAAAAGAAAGACCTGCAGCATGAAACGATAAGCATTGATAACAGCAAGCGCATTGTCGCCGATGCAGGCTTTGATCGTTTGGTCATCAAATATTGGCAGCACTTGCTAGCGGGAAAGAAGATCAAATTTGAAACCCTGTCGCTTGATCGGTCTGAGTTAATTGGTTTCAAACTAGAGACTGTTGATATTAATGAAGAACGCTTGCAACTATCCATTAAGCCGCAAAGCTGGCTAATCGGACTAGTGATGGACCCGATTTACCTGCACTATGAACGGTCCTCAAAACGTTTATTGGAATACAAAGGGCTGACCAACATCCTAAGAGAAAAGAACGGCGAGTTAAAAACAGATAATTATGTGGCGCATATTAAATACCATTACTTCTGAGTTCAATTCTTCTATTGGTTGGCAAGCGCTGCTTGACGTCCGCTAAGTGCCAAAAGCAGGCCTTGGTACTTCTCTCAGCTTTGGCTGAATATTACTGATACGAACTTTTATCCCAGCATCAAAAAATGGTGAATAGCGGTCATAAGAATCGAGCCTATTTTCCTCGAAACCTTACATTACTTAAAACAGGAAAGCAGATCTTTAGCTTTTGATGGTGCCTAGGTCAGGTTCTAAAAAATAGCTACCTCGAGCGTTTTATTAGTATCCTTTAACTCCAAAGGCATGATTCGCAGCACGGATCAACAATGGAAAATGACCGCTCTGCCCAAACTCCAGCCCTAGATTTGAGATAGTTATGCTAATTTTGTACAAGTTGAACTCCGAGATTTTAGTCTCTAATACAAATCCATTTGATACCCATACATCGTATTAAATCTTTTGGTTGATAAACTCATTAACTCCATGACGAAGAAGATGATGATGAAGATGATGATAGAAAAGCATCGCGTCGCTCGGCGGAGCTTTTCGACAGGTCCCGTGGTAGCGGCTTATGAACTCAAGGTGGACGCGGGGGAGGTGCGGAGAGATAACGCTCAAGTCGCTCTGGCGGCAAAATTGGATGCCCTGCACGAGTCTCTTGTCTCGCTCCCACCAGCACCTTTGCTTACCGACGATCCGACAGAGAGCAGCCGTAAAAGCAGCAGTCCACTGTTACTGGCACGATCCATGGCATCCGCCCAGTCCTTTCTTCGAAAGAAGTTCCATTTGTGGTCTTTTGGTCCACCACCGCGGGGCATTTACATTCATGGACCGGTCGGGGTCGGTAAGAGTTTTCTAATGGATCTCTTTTACGCGTCGGTTAATGTTCCTGATGATGATTCTCGCTGTAATAATTCCAGCCACAAACACGCAAAAATTACCAAACGCCGCGTCCACTTTCATGAATTCATGCTAGACGTCCATCATCGAATCTTTGTCTACAAAAAGAAGCACCCACGGGGTGATGCTATTCCCATCATTGCGAAACAATTGGCACAAGAAGCCCAACTCCTCTGTTTCGATGAATTTCAAGTGACAGACGTTGCCGATGCCATGATTTTGAAAAGACTGTTTTTATTATTATTGGATTGGAATGTCGTGGTAGTGGCCACCTCGAATCGCTCCCCCGATGCCTTGTATAAGGGAGGCATTAACCGATCCCTCTTTATGCCATTCATAGACATGTTAAAACACACGTTCGACATTTTTTCCATGGAGGGTTCCACTAAGGATTATCGACTCGAAACTCGAGCGGATGGTCAATCCTATTTTTGGTCAAACAAGGATGTTCATGGCGATAATAATAGTAATAACAACACGCAGGCGAAGTTGGAAGAAATATTTGGTGGCACTGCATCCGGAACTGAGGCTGAGGTCATTCAAGTTCGCTTCGGTCGCACCGTCCAGGTCGCCCGATTGAATGACCGGTGCGCCTGGTTTGACTTTTCCGAGTTGTGCTACCAACCGCTCGGCGCGGCCGATTATCTTTCCCTCTGCGACCGATTTCCGGTCCTCATTATGGACAGCGTCCCCCAATTGGGCGCCAACCACCTCAACGAAGCGCGACGATTCGTGAACCTCATTGACGCGTGTTATGAATCTCGCACCCGCTTGGTGCTAGCGGCACAAGTCCCGCTCGACGAATTATTTGTCGATTTTGAAGCGCAAGTCGAAAGCAGAGATGGAGATGTAGAATTGTTTGTCAGTGAGAAGGGGGGAAACTCGAGTTCCTTTGCGACGACCATGATTCGCACCAAAGAGGGGGAACATTTGGAGTGGTCGGCGACGGGTCTAATTGGCGTGTCACTGGCACAATTCTCGTCCGCCAATGATCTCGCCTTTTCCTTTCGACGAGCCGCGTCTCGATTGGTAGAAATGGGTGGAAAGAAATGGGGGCGGCAATGACGACTGTGGAGAGGCTGAATTAAGTGGCTAAAGACCTTGTGAATGTCAGCTTCGCGGACGTTTAGGCCCTTAGAACTGACTTCTTGTGTTGATGTCGTGTCGAGGCAGCATTGTGCCTGGGCCTACTATTGAAGATTGATGCCAGTTTGACCTGATTGTCATAGAAATTCAGACACTGATAGTTCTAGCTTTGGAGTTAAAGCAGTCATTCCTTATAGTATATTCTCTAAGAATCGAGTGCGTATTTGGTCTATATCACCATTTTTTTGCATTTTACGAAGCACTTTATCTAAAGGTTCAACTATATTGAGATTATTTTTATGCAAGTAATGATAAAGCTTTTCTGAATATAAGACTGGGCTGACAACTTTAACGTTCTCGAACGGTTCGGTTAGGAGAGCCTTCAACGCGTTAGCTTCAGGCAGTAAAGTGTATTTAACTCTCCCCAGAGCGACCATACTGAGAGCTTGATTGGTGTTAACAACAAAAGTGCACTGGATTTTATTATCTTCAACCAGCTTTTCTACTAACTTGACTCCTTTTACGCAAACAACGTCATGCCCAAGATCTTTAATCTTGCTTACTCTTTCGCTACTGTGTTTTCCAAGAGCAATTATATTAATCATATTGATTGCGGTAGGTACTGCATTTAAGTTGGGGTAGCTTGAATGCAGGTTGCCAATACGTGATACCTCCCCATCGAACATACCCATATTCGCAGACAATAAAGAGCGAACATTTGGAAGTCTATGGATTTCTACTTGATAACCGATCTTGTTGTATGCTTTTTTCAATACTTGGACTGATATGTCCTGAACAAAGGCATTTTCTGGAGTAGTCAATGCAATCACAGATTGAGATTGTGCATTCGCGAACCCTAACGAAAAAATGGCAAACAATAATAGCTTGGCAGCCAAATTCTTAATGATTTGATATTTCATAAGACATGATATCCTTTCGCTTCAGGCATCCTCTAAGGTTAGCAATGTAATATGAAACCTGCCAATAACCAATCAATTCAAATGATCTGCAGATGAAACAAGTCAATTATGATCTGCCCATCACTTAGCGGTATCTGTTTATACGAAAGAGTTGCTTTTGCTTATTTTCAATCATTTAGCCAGCAAGCAGACAAACTTAGATATCCGTTAGCGGGAAATTTTAGATCTCAATAAGATATTCTGAGCCCTCATGAGATACCAATACCGCCAAAGTAGCATAGCAATGAGCGCTTCCAGAACAGCCATTCCTATCAGGCTTGTGTCTGAGCTGAAAAGCGGCAAAGCGATCAACCTAAAGCCTATTAGCCCTGTCGATACTATCGCTGCGAAAAAGACGGCGCCTTCCAAGTAAGGCTTGTAAAATGATGACAGTATCATTGCACAACCGATCCCTACTTGAAGCCCTCCATAGACAGAAAAGAATTCGGCAAGCCCCATTTCACTCTGAAAGTTTATCCCCAAGAAACTGGCAGACAATGTGGGATTTATCGCACACCAAAGGCCCGAGGCAAGATATAAGATGCCAACGATTCGATAAGGTGTGCTGTAAAGTCGGGTAGATAACTTAGTTGTGGTCACTTAGAGTCCTCCATGGACGGCCTTCACAAACCATATAGTTTCCACAGTTTTTTGTACAGCCACGGCAAGGTAAGCGCGCCGCCTTATTTCCTTTATGTGTGCTGGGTTTAACCTGAAACTTACGCTCTTTCATCATATTCCCTATATGGATTCTTTAGAGTTCAAGACAAGACATTGGCATAGTGATCAAAAGATTTACGAGCAGAACGTCTCAATAGATCACAATTGGCTTAGATTAAGCTCGATATAGATTTGATATATATCGGCGCGATGTGTCAGCCGGGAGAAAGCGAGTCGAGCGTCTTTTGCCTCGCTCTAAACGAAAAAAACCCACACTAAGCAGTGTGGGTATCAATACGCAACTAAGGTAGTAAAAGTGGCTTACTCAGCGAATACAAACTCACTCGCTACAGGGTAGTGATCTGACAAGTCCCAAGTGGTCCAGTGATCCCATTCAATACTACGAGGCGTCAGCATCTTGTTATGAGAATAAACTGGCGCTTGATGCTCGTTTGAATACAACACATAGTCTAAGTACTCATTGTATTGATCATCCGCATAAACATTCACAGGGCCTGCGTAAGAGTAAGGGTACTCGCCTAACGCTGTAGGTTCTGTTGCATTCATAAGCGATAAAAAGTCTACGTGCTCTTGTGGGAAGTTCACCTTATCGACGTTGAAATCTCCCGCCATCAGTACAGGTTGATCTGATGGGATGTTCTTGCTATCTACAAAACCTTTTAGCTGCGCTAGCTGAGAAAATCGAACCGCAATATCATCTGCTGTCGTGTAGGCATGCGTGTGGGTTCCAAACAGGTTATAGATTTTCCCCCCCTTATCAATTTTCGCATAGTTCATGCCCTTAGACGCTAAGCAACCATCTGCCCGACATGCGTCATAGACAACATCATCGTGCTCAATAATCGGGTGACGACTCGCAATGAAAGAGCCACCTGTCAGTAACTTACCAAGCTTGAATGGAATGTCTGTCAGGTAAGGATATTCCTCACTGATCTTGCTTCTAAAATGTGCTGTCAGAATCGGGTCAAAAAGCTCCTGAAATACAACTGCATCGTAGCCTTTTACAAGCTCTGCGATGGTATCCAGGCGAGGATGTGTATTCTTTGAGGTAATACCGGGTAGCAGGTTCCAAACGTTATAGGTCAAAACCTTGAAGTTGTTATTGCTCTCTTCACGCGTTTCTAGCTCAAAGTCGTTATCAATGACGTAGTGAATGTCATCACCTGAAACACGTGCGTATTCAGAACGATACGCTAGCGTAGAGGCCTTGCCATCAAAGTCTCGTGCAATCGTATGAATGTCACGATCATATTGCCAAGGGTCGTTCTCGGCAGACAACCACATGTAGCTGAAATTCCAAGTACCTTCCAGCATTTGCTGAAGTTCTAATGAAGAGCTTTTGCCCTGAACAGTTGTCGTGAAGTAATAACGCTTACCCCACTTAATGCCGTCATCACGATTAAAACGTAAAAATTTCACGGTTGCCAAAGGAGGAACGGTTTGGGTAAGCTGCTCCCACTCATCGCCATGGTCAATATTATCGTGCCCTGTTTGAACGGTATTAATGGACAATTCTTCCATCGTGCTGTTCGTTAGATAGATATAAGACTCGGCAAGCGCGACATTCCCAAGCATCAAACTGACCAAAAGCACGGCCACTTTGCTCAAGTTAAACCCTTTTTTAAGGGATGAATAATTCATATAACACCTCATAGTACAACCTTTAATGTGAGTACAGCTTTTAATGTATGTACAACTTTTTAATATAGTTCTGGCGCTCGCTAGAGAGGAGCGCCAGTTTTCTTATCGTTTAGCGTCTTCGTCGGTGCTATTTGGCAAGTTTTATTTTGCCAAATACGCCAGCATGATCAGAAGGATTCAAACCATTCTCGTCTGTCATATCTGCATTGCTGTCACCCAACACTTTGGCTTTCAGCTTAGTGATCTCACGTGCTTTGGGTTCGAAAAAGATGTGGTCGATACGCTGGTATAACTGCGCGTCTTCATCCGACACATCAGCAGAGAAACAACAGGTATAGACGTCACGTGGCTTCTTCTTTGACAACCATAGATCGTGGTATCCCTTACCCACTGCTTGTAGGTAAGGTGGGATCAAAGTACCTAAACCGAAAGCAGACTCAAATGGCTGGTCTTCTGGGCTACTATTAAAATCGCCTACCAATATCACTGGAACGTCTGGGGCTGTTGTCGCATTGATTACTTGCGTCAGCTCATTCATCTGAATTGCTTGTAGTGACATATAAGGCTCAGCCCCACCCACTTCTAGGTGAGTATTGACGAAACGGTAGTCAGCACCTTTTACGTTCACGTCGATCATGTTGTAGCCGCGCGTAAACTCAATCAAGGCGTTACCGATACTGGTCGTACCGTTTGTGGTAAAGTTTTCGCTGTACTCATTAGAGAAGGTAATGTTATTGCCATTCTTAACGAGAATAACGTCACGGTCGTGTAAACGTACATCTGCAAACGTTTGGTAGCCAGTCTCGTCTGCGCCCGTCACCATCGGCAGCTCTAAATCAGCATTGTCGACAACCGAGGCAACCGTGTAGTCCAAGCCTCGCTCTTCAAGCGCTGCCATAAGAATATCTAAATAGTCATAAACAACTGTCGTTGCCGGGCTCGTACCGCCCACTAAAGAATCAGCCGGGCCAGTGAACCATTGTGAGACTTCCTGAAGACCAATAACGTGAGGACGACGACGTTCAATTTCATCGGCTAAGGCTTGCGCACGCTCAGGGAAATTAGTTGCTTGAACCGTTTGGAATACTTCACTCACAGCCATTGGAATAGCGATTGGGTTTTGCTGTTCAGGTGGCAGCGCTGCTTGCTCTTGAGCTGTGGCAATGACTGGGAATATGTCGGCACCAAGATAAATATTGCGAGTCATTACTTTTATCTTGTCGTTGTCTGAACTTGCGGCTGCCATTTGCGTAGTGAGTACTGATGCACCCACGACGAAAGCACCAAATGCTTTAAGATGTGTTTTCATGTGAATTACTCCGATCGTTTGTTAATTGTTTTAAATCGTTGTTTAGTTCTTTATGGCATCCTGTTACTTGCTATCTTTTATAGCTGTTGGGCTCAGGCCAGAAACAGGTCGATGCGCACGAAGTAATGCTCGCTTGAGGGGGAAATAATTGCAGTGCAATTTAAGGTCAAAACGTGTTCAAAAGTGTTTATGTGATTGATTATTAAGGTTTCAGTTCACAGTTTTTGAAGTTTAGATAAGTGGCACTAAGCCACTTGTTCGAATGAAACTTAAGAAAAAGCTTCTGTGATTTGCTGAACTAAGCACTGCAATTCTTGCTGGTCTTCATCACTTAGGGCGCAATGATCCAGTACGTAATTGGCTGTTTTAATCACTGCACGCCATCTAGGCTTAGCAGGCAAGGTGTTAACACTCAAATACTTGTCGAGAGTACGTGTTTTGGCTGTTGCGCCATCAAGATATACGCGCCAACAATGACTTTCTTCAGCCAGTTCTGCCTTAGACTTATGCGTATAGCGCTCCCAAGAAATAAGTGACGTACGCAGCGTTTTAACGATAAGTTCTTTTGGGTCAAGCGTAATGGGAGCTTCGGGAGAGAGAGCTGGCGCTGCTATGCCTTCGAGCACTTGACTGCTATTGAGCTGAAGTAAAGTCGACTCAATTTGCTCCATACGTTGACGATTCTCGGCAATTTCCTGGGTGAGGCTTGAAAGCAGCTCTTGGGCCTGATGATCGGAACGGGTCTGCTTTCCATTCAAGATTAACGATATGAAGCGGTCTTGCTCGATATCAGCAGTATGTAATATCACTCGGATATTATTAGCTTGGTGCTTCACCTCAAGAGAGAATTCCTGGTCAGCGAGTTCCTCATTAACATGTTTTCTAAGTTCGCTAATCGAAGCGTTCGAAATAAAGTTAGTAAATGCTAACTCCTGCTCTAAATCAGTAATAAAGTCTTCAGTTATTCCTAATAAGGCTTTAGCGCCTGGGTTTGCGTAAACAATATCCAAGTCTTCATTGAGAAGAATAATACTCTCTTGCGATGACTCCAGTGTCGTGGCTAAACGCTGGTTAGCCAAGGTGAGTTGTTTCTTTTGTCGCTCCTGGCGTTCGACCTCGGCTTTTAAGTACTCATTTTCTATCGTAGCCATTAATAGACGTTTAACGCTAATCTGGCTCGACACCCGAGCGATTAGTTCTTGCTCGTGATAAGGCTTTGTCAGATAGTCGTTCGCACCAGAGTCTAGCGCTTGCACTATATTATGAATTTGATGCTTTGCCGTTAACATGATGATGGGAAGCGTACTGGCATCATAGTGCTCACGAATTTCTGCGCAAACCTCCAAGCCGTCTTTTCCCGGCATCATCCAATCCAGTAAGGCGAGCTCTGGTCGCTCATCATCAGACATCTCGTGATTCAGATATTCCAGCAAAGACTGGCCATCTGCAAAGGTCTGCACTCGATAGCCCACAGCTAACAATTGACTCGCTACTAACTCCCTATTCACCTCTTCATCGTCAGCAAAGAGTATCAGTGCATTCTGCGTCAGAGTATTATTACTAACGACGCTAGGTGTCGAACTTGGCTCAGGTTCATCATTGTCTAAGAGGCTGGTCTCTACAGGTCTAAGCGGCACCTCATTGGAGGTTTGTAAGGTAAAGCATACGGTCGTACCCAAACCTTCTTTAGAATCAATATTTAGCCTACCACCATGTAACTCGACAAGCATTTTGGTGATCGATAAACCAAGCCCAGAGCCTCTCAGCTCACTTTCAGTACTGTGTTTGTGCACCTCGTATGCCTGCAGAGCTGTGTCTAATTGCTCAGCCGACATGCCGACACCACTATCGCTAACCAGTACCTGTATTTGTGCATCACGATTATGCACTTCAACTCGAATAAAACCCTCATGGGTGAATTTAATCGCATTCCCTATCAGGTTGTAGAAAATTTGTTGTAAACGCTGCTCATCAGCAAAGACCACTTTGGCATTGTCATCGACAGTATATTCGAGAGCAATGGACTTCTTTTTGATAAGCGGGCTAAGACTGTAAACCGTATTTTCAATGATCGGATCAATATAAGTAGGGTGCGCTTCAATATTGAGTTTGCCATGCTTCAAGCTAGATATATCGAGTATGTCATTTACTAAATTACCTAGCCGAACAGCGGTCGCCTCGATTAGCTTAATTTTATTTTGGGAATCTGCAGATAAACCTGGTGAATCCTGTCTTATCGTTTTAGCTAAGCCTGCCACACCATGTAAAGGCATCCTCAATTCGTGTGAAGTATTGGCAAGAAAGTCGTCCTTAAACTCATCATGTTGAACAAGTGCTTTGTTCTTTTCTTTAAGCGTTTCTGACAGGCTCTCGATGGCTCGAAAGTTATCTAGGTAACGCCCAATAAGGCTTGCGAGTTGGAAGAGGACAAATGCAAGCACCCCAAGATGAGTGAGATTGGCTGATTGGATAATATAACTATAGTTGAGCATGTCGTTAATAACGGCAGCAATAAAAACAAGGAGACTAAGCCCAAACATCCTTGAGTGCCTGAGCCTTGCTTTAAAAGCTCGCCCCCAACTTAGCAGGATAAAAGGCAAGAACATTAAGACAACTATTTGGAAGTAAGGGTTGAAGCCAGTATATGTTTCAACTTCAAAAAATAGTGCCAATATGCAAAAGGGCACGACACAAATCCAGCCCAGAGCCGGGAGTTTCCTGGAGCTTGTCTGAGGGAAAATAAGCTGAAAGTAACTTAAGTACAAAGGCAGCATCAAGTACAGTGTGATGTTTTCCATTGACTGTAAAGTCTGCCAATCAAATAAGTTCAGTAAGTAGAGAACACGCTCGTCCATACACAAGCGGCGAATACCTATAGCCAAACAAAAAAGGCTAAAGAACAAGATCTTCTTATCCTGCCTGCGGGACAAGAACATAAACCAACAGAAAATAGCCGTTGCAAGCAGAATGGTGCCTGAAGTCATCGCTTTGAGAACAGGAAGCTCTCTAATTTTATGGACACCACTTTCGTCTGTGAGCGTAGGTGCATGCCAAATACCCCCCCATAAATAGTGATAATTTGAGGTTTTGATAAATAGCTCGACTTCACCATTTTCGGGCCTTAGTTCGTAAACTCGCGGCAGATAATCAGCCTCTTCTTGTTCCTTGTTTACGCCTATTACCCCATTCCCGCCAAGAAAGCTCCGTTTTGCCAAAGCTCATAGGCACTAGCCATATCAGGAAGATGTATGAAAACTTTCTGTTTATCTTTCGGGACAAGTAATTTTATATAGTAGGTACCATAACCAATGGGAAGTATAGCAGACTCAGCCTCTTGCTTATTATTGGCGTGTTCACTCCATGGCCCAGGAACTGGTACGTCACTCCAGGAATATCGATGCATGTTTGCCGTATCGTGTGTAAAAGCATTCCAGGTAAAACGCCAAGAGCCTTGCAAGCTGAAGTTATCGCCCTGCCCCCAATCTTTTTGACGAAGGTCGATCATGCCAAGATTTTCAGGAGCATGTAGATCTTCTGCTTGCGTAATCTGAACAGTAGATAGGGCGGCCAATAGCAGAGACAAGCTTAATACCGCTAGTTTCTGTGTGCGTCGAACGATTATATTAAATGCAATGGACATGCGTTTTTCTTATTGTTGGTAGAGTCTGCATATTAAAGCAGACTCTATGTTTCAGAGTCTATATACAATGATCATCCAATAGCATTGGATGCTCTCCCGTTTCGAAATAACTCCTCCTGGGCTTTGACCAGCTCCAGCGATGGGAAAAGTAAACTAGAAGAAACGGTAGCCTATAGCTTGGCATATCGTCATTTTTGGAGCGATGATGGTAGCGTAGATGCCAACTCCGATTACCTGCAAATGTCCTGGAAATATACTCTTTAGTTAGACAACTGAAGCTCCTCAAAGAGTGGGGGAAGGAGTACTCAACTATCCTTTCCCCATTTGCATAGCGTGTGTTTCACTCGCCATAAGCTTACACACTAAGCAACTCCCTTTCGAGAAGATCGTCTTCCACAAGTGGTTCACAGTCTTCTATCTGCTCCAATAAATTAATCGCTACAGAGATGAAATCTGTATCTGTGATAATACCTTTGACCTTCCCTTCCTCAACGATGGGCAAACAGCCATATTTTTTGTTCTGCAGAAACATGGCTGCTTCTCGCAACGATACACTAGTATTGGCGGTTGACACTTTCTTTGTCATCACTTCATTGAGCAAAATCTGAGACTCTCTCGTTTTTCTTTCGTGATGGCCAAGGTCTGATTCAGTCGAATCCATGACCGCAAGTAAATCTCGCTGCGAGAATATTCCCTCTAGAGTCCCTTGTGCATCAGTAATTGGGATATGGCGAATCCCCTTGTTACTCATAAGTTCCCTAGCATCCAACACTGAATGATGTTTACTTAGGGTGGTCACCTCTGTCGTCATAATATCTTCAAGACTAATCATTTAATGCTCCTGACTTAAATACGATTGTTTTGTTAGGAGCATAGTTCACTGCTATCAGAAGTGGCACTGTCAAATCCTTAGCGTTTGATATGGATCAATTTGAGCACCTTACACTTGATAGAGACCTTGATAGTGGCTGAACCTTAAATTCTCTCCTAAACTGAAAGCAAGGGATTGTCAGACAGTTTAAGCAAATAGAGAGGCAAGTATGAATAAGAAAGCTGGTCGACAAGCACAAGAACGAAGACGTTGTCATCGCTATGATTCATCTAATATTTCTATCACCTTGAAATCTCAATCATCCTCAGCGCCAAGCGACAATAATAAATTGAACATAGTCGACTTTAATCGCTATGGTCTCGCCCTATGCAGTGACCGTAGTTTTAGAGTTGGCGATACATTGAGCTTGATGCTGTCTGACCAGTCAGGCCATGAGGTAAATGTAGAAGGTTTTGTTTGTAATCGCGCAACAAGTGATGAAGGGTTTCGTTGTGGATTACGCTTTGTTGAAAGCGATGCTCAAGGCCAAACTCTCATCACCGCTCTACTTGAAATGGAGCAAAAACTCGACAAGCTCGCATCTTAGAAAGCAAAAAAAAAGCGTGCTTATTGACCCGCCACAGGTTCAATAAGCACGAAAAGAGGCATTACAAGTTCACTCACAACCAGGAACAACTTGCCTCTTGAAAAGGAGGTAGTCACTCATTAATAAGCAACCGGCCCTAAAAACTTACTGCTAGCATCAGCATGCAAATCAGGATTCGATGCAGACTGAACCTTAAAAGTGATGGCATTGTTAGCCGTCTTAATTACATCGGGTGATACTTCAACAGTTACAGGCACTTCCTTTAACTCTCCTGGCCCCGCTTCCACTGTGTTCACTGACATATTCAGCGCGATATCACCTTCAACTGACAGGCGGTAGCTCACTGGCGTCTCAAGCTTATTCACCAGTTTCAAGGTGAAGTTATTCTCAATCATCCCCATACCGTTTTCGTAATATAATGCACCCCGATCCCTTAACACTGAAAGCTCAGCTAAAGGCCGAGTGATCAGGAAGGATGAGAACACCCCAACAACCACCAGCATCAGAACACCATAGCCTATTGAACGGCTATCAATCATTTTCGGGCGCTCACCTTGTTCAAATTCTTTTTCAGAAGCGTAGCGAATTAGCCCGGTCTCATACTTAAGCTTGTTCATCACACTGTCGCAAGCATCCACACACAAGGCACAGCCAATGCATTCATACTGAAGACCATCACGAATATCGATACCGGTCGGGCAAACCTGCACACATAAACTGCAGTCGACACAGGCTCCCAGGCTCGACTTTGGCTGCGCCCGAGAAGGCTTGCCTCTCGGTTCTCCGCGCGCCTTGTCGTAGCCGACGATCATGGTATTCTCATTAAACATTACGGACTGAAAGCGTGCATAAGGGCACATATAGATACACACTTGCTCACGCATCCAACCAGCATTGATGTAGGTTGCTACCGTAAAAAAGCCAACCCAGAATATCGCCCACCCGCTGACAACAGACAGCGTAAAAACATCAGCAATCAATTCTCTAATCGGATAAAAATAACCAACAAAGGTAAGCCCGGTCGCAAAAGCTAATGCCAGCCAGCTTAAGTGCTTAGCGCTTTTCTTAATCAGTTTTTCAAGATCCCACTTGTTTTTATCCAACTTGATTCGCTTGTTTCGGCTTCCTTCAAACAAATCCTCAAGCCACATAAACATAAATGACCAAACCGTTTGCGGGCAACTATAGCCACACCAAACACGACCAAAAAGAGAGGTAATAAAGAACAGACCAAAGGCGCAAATAATTAATGCAAAAGCCAGTAAGGTAAAGTCCTGAGGCCAGAAGACGGCACCAAATAAATGAAATTTACGCTCACTCAAATCAAACAAGATAAGCGGTTTGCCATCATAATTTACCCAAGCTAGAACAAAGTATATTGCTAACAGCAAGGTAAGCGAACGCTTACGCACTGTTTGGAAAAAACCGGTGATCTTTCGAACATAAATCTTTTCACGCGAAGCATAAAGCTCATGTTCGACAGTCTTATCTTTCTGTTTCGCTTCACTATCAGAGACATCCACAACCGGGATAGTTGAAGTCATATAGCTACCTTTTGTTTGCCTCTCTTCAGGCTGATTAATTACTGACAATCAAAACACTTTAGAGAATTTATAGTTCAATTTAAGAAAACTATTGCAACACTTAGGCCAAGCACCTACAAAACAAATAAAGCTTTGTTTTTATTAAAAATTTACAGAGGAACAGGTGTTCAAAAGAAGGATTAAAAAACGACATTAAGACACGACATTTCGCCATAAAGCGATATATCGCGCCCACATTTAGATTTAGACAAACTAAACCTTAAGCACTAACACCAAGCTTTTTCATCTTGGAACGAAGGGTACTTGGTGGCAAATCAAGCAATTCAGCAGCTCCTTGCTTTCCCGCTATCATACCGCCAGTCTGTCTCAGCGCCTCTTTAATATGGTTTGCTTCCGCCTCTTTAAGCGTCACCAAGACGGCTGCATGGGAGTTTCTTCGTTTTTTAGGTGCAGAAGGGATGGGGGCAACATCAAGAATAGGTGGCGTACAAACAATCGCAGCCCGCTCGATGACGTTTTGAAGCTCTCTGATATTGCCAGGCCAATCATAATCACACAACTGCTGTAAGGCCGCTGGGGAAATATGGGTGAAATTTTTTGCTAACCTTAAATTCAGAGCATTCAGAATATGCTCTACAAGTAAAGGAATGTCCTCTTTTCGCTGGCGTAAACTAGGTGCCTGAATAGGAAAAACGCTAAGCCGATAATACAGGTCATTACGAAATTCACCCTGCTCTAGCATATCAGCCATATTACGATTGGTCGCGGCGATAACCCGAACATCAACATGCAAAGTTTCACTACTGCCTAAGCGTTCAAACTCTCCCTCCTGGAGAACCCTTAGCAATTTTACTTGAATATCCAAAGGCAGCTCGCCCACCTCATCAAGAAAAATTGTACCGCCATCAGCCAATTCAAAACGGCCAATGCGCTGTTTCACTGCGCCAGTAAAGGCCCCTTTTTCATGGCCAAACAACTCGCTTTCAACCAGGTTCGGCGCAATAGCACCACAGTTAACTTTTACTAAAGGACGGTCTCGACGACGGCTAGCGCCGTGAATAGACCTCGCGATCAACTCTTTACCCGTGCCGCTTTCCCCTTGAATTAATACAGACGAGTCGGTGGGTGCAACATGCTCGATCTGCGTATGAATCTGATCAAGAGCAGGCCCCTGGCCAATCATCTTGGCGTAGTTATGCTGAGACTGGATCTCATCCATCAGGTAGCGATTCTCGGCCTGTAATTGCTCCTTCAATTCTTCTACCTGACGCAGCCCAGACTTTAACTCTCGCTCTGAGCGTTTCCGTTCCGAGATATCCTTAAACACAATCACAGCACCGACTATCTCACCCTCATGCTCAATAGCTGTTGCGATATACTCTACAGGAAACTGCGAACCGTCTTTGCGCCAAAAAACCTCATTATCGACTTCACGCTGAACACCGTCTTTTACTGTTTGATAGACAGGGCAAGTATGCACTGGGTAATGACGACCATCTTCATGGGAATGATGATGAAACTCATGAACTATTTTGCCAATAAGGTCTTCTTCCAGCCACCCGGTCATTCGTTCGGCGGCTGGATTCACGAAAGTGGTTAAACCGTTTTTATCAAGACCGTAAACACCTTCACCAATAGACGTCAGGATAAGCTCGTAGCGTTTTTTCAGTGCATCCGATTCATTAGACATTTCGGTGAATGCCATAACTAGCCTCTCAACTTGCTCAAGTAGAAAGCTTAGGTTAACCCAATTCAAGCCAGCCGTCTTCAGTCCACTCAATAAAGCTCAATTGATCTAAAGCAAGGCTCGCCTCTAGCAAGCCTGATACGCTCATAGTTATTAAAAAACAGCTATAAACAAAGTAGTTATAAGCAAGATAGTCAGTAGTAAAATAACAACGACAGAGGCTAGAGCTCTATGCGCTATTTCCATGCACCGCTTTCCTTCGTATTATTACTCTCATCAACATTCCTTGCGACCGTCACGCAAAGCAATGAATTGAAACCACTAACGATGTGCGTGTTTGACTTCGTCGGCAACGATGGCCCCATCCATAAAGAAATGAAAGAGTACAAGATTGACGCGGTTCGCTGGGGTGTTGACCTTTCATTCAAGCTCTATACCGATGACCGGGTCGCCTCAGAAGAATTCAAAAATGGCGTATGCGACATGCTCAACCTGCCAGGCATTCGGGCACGTGAATACAATGATTTTACCGGCTCTCTAAACGCTTTAGGCGCGCTGCCAACCTATGAACATCTAGGCATGGCTATTAAATCGATAAGCAGCCCGAGAGGTGCAAAGATTATGCGCAAAGGGGATTACGAAATCGTCGGTATTGCGCCCATTGGCGCTGTATTCTTATTTGTAAATGATAAGAACATTCATGCCCCGAAAGACCTGTCAGGAAAGCGTATTACCGTGCTCGATAACGCCCCGGAAACCGCACATATCGCAACTCGAATAGGTATGACACCCGTCGCATCTGGCATTCGTAATGCCCTGCAAAAATTTAACAACCGCGCCGTCGATGTCACCGGAGCACCTGCCCTGGCATATGAACCAATGGAGATCTACAAAGGCCTCGCGCCGAATGGAGGCATCATTAATTGGCCAAAGCTACAAATAACCATGCAACTGATCCTTCGCTGGAAAAAAGTACCTGAGGGCTTTGGTCAGAAATCTCGTGACCTGATGACAAATAAGTACCCGGCTCAAATTAAAAAAATTGTAGAAAGCGAGCAAACCATTCTTAAAAATTACTGGATCAATATTTCCCAAGAAACCAAAGACAAATGGAACGAGTTCTTTAGAAAAAGCCGCATTGCGCTACGAGAAGAAGGCGTTTATAACCGCAAAGCCCTCACCTTGTTTAGAAAGATCCGCTGTAAGATGGATGCCAGCTTGGCGGAGTGTACATCCAAAGATAAGGAGTAAGCTCCCATTCGTTTGAGGCACTAGCTAACGGGCCTATTCTTAAGCGGTATCGCAAAAACTAAAAACCGCTCTTCAGCCCCGGCTGTTAAGGTATCAAACGGGTAGCAAGTCGCGAGTATCATCAAATTCTCAACCGATGGCTCCAATTCCGGGAGTAACCAATTCTGGTTAACCACCTCCGTATTAATAATTTGATAGTCACTGCGCTTGCCATCTGCAGTTGTAATCACAAACACATCATTTAACTTCAGATCTTTTAAAAACCTGAAATGGGTGTCTCGATGGCCACTCAAAATACTAAAATCTAAACCCAGGCCACCATCGACATAATCATTCATACCCGGCCCAAACGCTAATACTCGCCCGCTATCACCATGAAGTACGACTTGTTGAACACCAAGGCTGGGCACACTTAGCTCTGCAACCGGCCAGGTGTCAGCCCAGGGCCAGGGGCGAACTCGCCCTTCGCCTAGCAAAGTTCGCGACCAAGCCTGTTCGA
>NZ_LWFE01000810.1:0-282 GCF_001635675.1 Oleiphilus sp. HI0061
TTATAGACGCTTTCAATAGCAATATGCTTATTACGCTGAAGTTTTCTCTATGATAATTAAATGCCTGTCCTCTTCACAAGCGGGAACACATAACTTAATTGCGTTTTTAACATGATAATCTATTGGCAGTGCATTAATCTCATCTTTTGGATGCAAACCTTTCATTGCTAAAAACTCACCCTTTTCAGTAAGTAAGTGCTTACATAGTTTTACCATATTATCTAGCGCTGTAAATGCGCGTGACATAATTTGGTCAAATTGTTTATCCTGCGCAACACTCTC
>NZ_LWFE01000811.1:0-490 GCF_001635675.1 Oleiphilus sp. HI0061
CTTAAGAGAGCTATTACTAGCCTAATTTGACCAAAGTAAACAAAAACCGCCAACGTCCGCTTTCAGAAAGATAAAGACACAGGTATTGGTAATTATCTAGTACACCTCTTAAAACATCATCAACATCTTCGGGAATGGCTCTTTCATATTTTTCTATTTGATGGTACTTTTTTAAGCCCAAAAGTTTTCTGATTCTAGTTTGAGGTACTCCCGAGAGCATTAGATGCACTGCAAAGCTATGTCTAAAGGTTTCAGCGGTTATATTAAAGGGGGAGCCTCCCGAACGTTCGACCAGTTTATGTATATGACGATTTACAGTATGTCGATCCACACCGAAAAGTCTTTGATTGTGTTTAATTTGGTTTCCAATAATGTAAGACTCAATACGATCTTTTAGATCCGAATCTTTAATTGAGATAGATCGAGATGAGATCATTTCTTGCTGAGCTTTTGTGGGCCTCCCAGCCCTACTATGAAGCCGCTTCAAAAT
>NZ_LWFE01000812.1:0-474 GCF_001635675.1 Oleiphilus sp. HI0061
CGAGCATAGGCTGGCCAGCATTTCTATAAGGAGGGTCTAAGGACAAATACTCGCCATCTTCCGCCCCATCAAAACCACTTGAGTCCTGATTTTCATCAAGCCAGTCAATAATTTGCTCAAGCTTTACCGTTTCGATCGCCAAACGATTAAATAAACGAGTGAAGCGTTCCTTCATTACAGGGATAACTTCCCCTGTCACACTGACTAGGTCATTTAGATTCAGCTTCCCTTGAACATCATTAAACTGTGACGAAACAATTGCACCTTCATAGGGTCTTGTTAAAGAGGACTCAAGAAAGGCTAGGTCATCATAGAATTCTTTTTCTACATCTTTATCATTATCCCAATCATCTTTTAGCCACCACTTTGCATATAACTCGGAGCCAATCGCGTATTGATACGCTTGAGACTGGGCAAATAAATTACCGGCCTGCTGAACAAAAATACTCTGTCTGTTGTACATACCGACAGACA
>NZ_LWFE01000813.1:0-417 GCF_001635675.1 Oleiphilus sp. HI0061
TTTACCCGACTATAATAGCGCCAAAACAATATTCAGGAGTTAAAACGAATGCCTAAAGCAAGTGAAATTAAGAAGAACGCTGCCGTTGAAATGAATGGTGAAGCTTATATTGTTCGCGATATCGAGCGCTCTGTTCCACAAGGCCGTGCAGGCGGAAGTTTGTATCGTATGCGTATGTACAATGTGGCGACAAACCATAAGATTGATGAAACTTTCAAAGACTCCGATATGCTGTCACTTGCAGATTTGGACCGCCGCCCGGTAACTTTTTCATATGCTGATGGTGATGAATACGTTTTTATGGATAGCGAAGACTACTCTTCATATAGTCTGGATAAAGAAAGCATCGCTGATGAGTTATTGTTTATGGCCGAAGATGCGCAAGGCTTGCTGGTTGTGATGGTAAACGAGGCTCCG
>NZ_LWFE01000814.1:0-451 GCF_001635675.1 Oleiphilus sp. HI0061
GGCGAACGTTTATTACCCCATGCTGAAAATGTACTCACATCGTGGCAGTCAGCACTACAGGATGTAGGTGCGGCTGGCCAGCTGGATATGCAGATCGCTTTGGGCAGCACCTCAAACCTCTGGGACACTTTTCTACAGTCACTTTTACCAAAAGTGGTCGATACCTTTGACGGTTTAAACATTCGGACTGAAATTAGCAGTCCTCAAGATTTGACGAGGGCCTTGTTAGGTGGACGTATCGATATAGCTGTTTTACTAGACCCGCCAAGTGTTACGGAATTAGTTCTCACTAAAATTGGCAAGGTCGAGTTAATGTTTGTATCTGACCAAAACTGGGCTGCAACTGAAGAGCTTGCCAAAACTAAACATATTTTTGTTGACTGGGGAACATCTGTAAATGTCCTTCAAGCTCGCCTCTTCAATCAACCACACACACCGATTCTACATACAG
>NZ_LWFE01000815.1:0-411 GCF_001635675.1 Oleiphilus sp. HI0061
TTAATAAAAAGTAGGCAAAATACACAGCAGTCAAAATCTGCGCCCATAGCGTTCTTTCAGGCGTCGCAACAACAACACCTAAATAACCGAGTATAGAAAATGATACGACTAACAACGCTAGCGCAACTTTACTGATCCAGCCTTTATAACGAATAGACTTAACAGGGCTCTTGTCCAGCCAAGGCAAGACAAACAGAATTGCTATTGCAGCACCCATCACAACCACACCCAAGAATGCATCAGGTACAGCACGAAGCATTGCGTAGAATGGAGTAAAGTACCAAACAGGAGCAATATGATCAGGCGTTTTCAGCGGGTTTGCTGGTTCAAAGTTTGGCTTCTCGATAAAGTAACCACCCATCTCAGGGAAGAAGAAGACAACACCACAGAATACAAACAAGAAAACAACAA
>NZ_LWFE01000816.1:0-334 GCF_001635675.1 Oleiphilus sp. HI0061
TGCTGAGGCAGTAGAATATGGTTTAATTGACTCAGTGATTGAAAAGCGTCCGTCGGCAGAGTAGTAGTGAGGGGCACTTGCCTGGGAAGATAGAGCTTAAGCTGCTCGAATAGGACTTCTCAGGCGATTAAATGAATATCGCGCAGCGGTAAGAGCCGCTTCATTGCGCGCAGGCGTTCGAAGAGGCGCTTTGTACAGTAAGTAGGAAATCTGATGACCGATGAAAAAAACGGTAAGGGCGGAGATAACGGTAAATTACTTTACTGCTCCTTTTGTGGCAAAAGTCAGCATGAAGTGAGAAAACTGATTGCAGGCCCATCTGTCTTTATCTGTG
>NZ_LWFE01000817.1:0-514 GCF_001635675.1 Oleiphilus sp. HI0061
TAGGCGGAATTCATGAAAAGCTCGGCCCGGGTAATCTTTCCATTCCAGACCAAATTATTGATTACACTTATGGGCGTGAACACACTATATATGATGGCATTCATTGCGAAACTGTTGATCATATCGACTTCACCAAGCCGTACTCTGAAACATTGAGAGCAAAACTTCTTCGCTCAGCAAGCGCGGTGTCATTTGATGTCTTGGATGGTGGAGTTTACGGTGCTACTCAGGGGCCGAGATTAGAGTCATCAGCTGAAATACTTCGTTGTAAGGCTGAAGGCTGCGATATGGTCGGAATGACGGGCATGCCTGAAGCTGCGCTAGCAAGAGAATTGGAGTTGGACTATGCCTGTATTGCCTTGAGTGCGAATTGGGCAGCAGGTTTGTCAGATACGCCTATTACAATGGCAGATATAAAAGAGGCAGTTTCGAAAGCGTCAGCACGCGTAAGCGAGCTGATTTTTCAAGATCTGGGAAGTTTATAGTCGAGCAATTAAGCAGCGGGTTCTGTTAG
>NZ_LWFE01000818.1:0-225 GCF_001635675.1 Oleiphilus sp. HI0061
CATTGCGAAACTGTTGATCATATCGACTTCACCAAGCCGTACTCTGAAACATTGAGAGCAAAACTTCTTCGCTCAGCAAGCGCGGTGTCATTTGATGTCTTGGATGGTGGAGTTTACGGTGCTACTCAGGGGCCGAGATTAGAGTCATCAGCTGAAATACTTCGTTGTAAGGCTGAAGGCTGCGATATGGTCGGAATGACGGGCATGCCTGAAGCTGCGCTAGCA
>NZ_LWFE01000819.1:0-357 GCF_001635675.1 Oleiphilus sp. HI0061
GGTCGATAATCAAGGCTAACTATCAAGAAAGATAGAGGAAGCTGAAATGCCAAGGAAGCCAAGAATGTATATGGCCGGAGTGCCGTGCCATGTAATACAACGAGGAAGCTGAAATGCCAAGGAAGCCAAGAATGTATATGGCCGGAGTGCCGTGCCATGTAATACAACGAGGAAGCAATCGGGAAGCGTGTTTCTTTCAGATCAAGATAATCAGTTTTATCTGGAATGCTTACAAGAAGCGCGTGAACGCTATGATGTAAGTTGTCATGCTTGTGTCTTGGTGACGAATCACACACATCTTTTGTTGACACCTTCATGCACTGACGGTGTCTCTAAAGTGATGCAGTCACTTGGGCG
>NZ_LWFE01000820.1:0-5977 GCF_001635675.1 Oleiphilus sp. HI0061
ATGCCCGGGTCGAGTTCGACCTCTTCGAGCACTTTAATGATTATTTGTTCTCGTTCGTCAGGAGTTCCAATGTTATGTATTTCTAAGCCCTCGTTAATGATTTGCATAATTGACATGCGAGGACTGAGGCTGCCATAGGGGTCCTGAAAGACAATTTGCATTTCTTTTCGGAAGGGGCGGAATGCTTGTTGGTCAAGATTGTGAGTGGGCTTACCTTCAAAGAATATCTCACCTTCACATTGCTGAAGTCTAAGTAAAGCGAGGCCGAGGGTGGTTTTTCCGCTGCCGCTTTCGCCGACGATACCAAGAGTTTCGCCTGCTTTTAGTTTTATTGAGATGTCTTTAGTTGCCTTTAAGAACTCAAGAGGCTTGCCCCAGAAACTTTTCTTAGTAGGAAACCATACGTTGATGTCCTTACTTTCTAAAATTGTTTTAGCGTCGTTCGGGATTTTCTTAGGTGAGCCGCTAGGGTCAGAGTTAATAAGTAGCTTCGTATACTCTTGCTTTGGAGTAGCGAAGATATCTTCGCAATATCCAGATTCGATGAGTTTTCCATGGTGCATCACTACCACTTCGTCTGCATAATGGCGTACGATGCTCAGGTCGTGGGAAATAAGAATGACGGACATTCCAAACTTTTTTTGTAACCCCCGGATTAACTCAAGTACCTGCTTTTGTACGGTTACATCCAACGCTGTTGTTGGCTCATCTGCGATGAGTATGTCTGGTTCGTTGGCTAGCGCCATAGCGATCATTACGCGCTGCTTTTGTCCGCCTGATAGTTGGTGAGGATAGGATCCCAGGCGAGACTCAGGCTCAGGAATACCAACTAGATCTAGTAATTCGATAACACGCTTACGAGCGGCTCGAGTTGAATGAGCGCTGTGTAACTGTATTGATTCGGCAATTTGTTTCTCAATCGTATGTAGCGGATTAAGTGACGTCATTGGCTCCTGAAAGATCATGCCAATTTTACCGCCACGCACACTTCTTAATTCAGTCTCGCTTGCTTTTAAAAGGTCTTTGTTTTGAAAAAGGATTTCGCCACTCGGGTAAGACGTTTTATTTCTTGGATGTAAGCCGAGAATCGCCTGGGCAGTTACTGATTTTCCAGAACCGCTTTCGCCAACAATTGCGATTGTCTTTCCCGCGTGAATATCAAAACTGATACCTTTAACTGCCTCTATTTCTTGCTCTCCTTGTTGAAAGCAAACACGAAGGTCTCTGATAGATATTTGAGCATCGTTATCGTTTGTCATAAAAACTAATTACCTTGAGTGCGTGCTTATATCTTTTTTGGGTCGAATGCGTCGCGTACGGCTTCGCCAATAAATACAAGTAGAGACAGCATTAGTGCAAGAACAATAAATGCCGATGCGCCGAGCCAGGGTGCGTGTAAATTTGTTTTGCCTTGTGAAATCAGTTCACCTAGTGAGGGTGATCCTGGTGGAAGCCCAAAGCCAAGAAAGTCGAGAGAGGTCAGGGTAGTAATTGAACCCGTGAGAATGAAAGGCATGAAAGTAAGTGTCGCGACCATAGCATTAGGAAGCATGTGTCTAAACATAATTCCTCTATTGTCCAAGCCTAGTGCACGGGCTGCGCGTACGTATTCTAGGTTTCTAGCGCGCAAGAACTCTGCGCGTACAACGTCAACTAGCCCCATCCAGCTGAATAACAGCATAATACCAAGTAGCCACCAGAAGTTAGGCGTAATAATACTACTCATGATTATCAGCAGAAATAGAACGGGTAGCCCAGACCAGATTTCTATAAAACGTTGGCCATAAAGGTCGATGCGGCCGCCATAAAAGCCTTGTATAGCGCCAACTACCACACCAACAACAGAGCTAAATAATGTGAGTGCTAAACCAAAGAGTACTGATATTCTAAAACCGTAAATCAATCTTGCGACAACATCACGAGCCTGATCGTCGGTCCCAAGTAAGTTTTCACTTGAAGGAGGGCTTGGGGCGGGTACAGGAAGTTGATAGTTAATGGTGTCGTAGCTGTATTGTATAAGAGGCCATAACATCCAGCCTTCTTCATTAATCAGCTCAGAAACGTATTCGTCACGATAGTCGGCTTCGGTCTCAAAGTCTCCTCCGAATGCGGTTTCTGGGTAACTATTTAAGAATGGCGTATAAAGTTCACCCTGATAGGACACCAAAAGAGGCTTGTCATTTGCAATGATTTCGGCAAACAGTGAAGCAAAAAATAAAATCGAGAATAAGATTAAAGAGTAATATCCGCGTTTATTGGCCTTGAAGTTAGCAAGGCGTCGGCGATTCAGGGGTGACCACGAGCTAGTATTAATCAACATCACTATTGCTCCCTGCTTGCAAAGTCAATTCGCGGGTCAATAAAGACGTATGTCAGGTCGCTAATGAGTTTTAGAATTAGACCAACCAGGGTAAATACGTAAAGCGTTCCAAACATAACCGGATAATCGCGGTTGAGTACAGCTTCGAAACCAAGCAGTCCAAGGCCGTCAAGCGAAAAAATTACCTCTATCAACATCGAGCCTGTGAAGAATATACCGATCAAGGCGCTAGGCATTCCTGCAATAACTATCAGCATGGCATTTCTAAATACATGTCCATATAAAATGCTTTTGTCTGTGAGCCCCTTAGCTCTGGCAGTCGTAACATACTGCTTGTTGATCTCATCCATGAAGGAGTTCTTGGTAAGCATTGTTAGAGTTGCAAAGCCACCTATAACGATAGCGGTAACTGGCAGTACTAGGTGCCAAGCATAATCCAGAATTTGCTCGCTTGTCGTCATGGTGTCAAAGTCTGGCGAGGTAAGACCGCGTAAAGGGAACCAGTCCCAGTATGTTCCACCAGCAAAGAGAACTATTAGGATAACGCCGAATAAGAAGCCAGGAATTGCGTAACCAACAATAATGACACTACTGGTCCAAAGGTCGAACTTGGAGCCGTCTTTGATCGCTTTTTTGATGCCGAGCGGGATCGATATAAGGTAGATGATCAGTGTTGACCAAAGACCAAGAGAAATTGATACCGGCATTTTTTCAAGGACTAAGTCGAGTACACTTTTGTCGCGGAAAAAGCTTTCGCCAAAGTCAAAAACAGCATAGTTTTTGATCATAATAAAGAAGCGCTCATAAGCTGGCTTATCGAAGCCATACATCTTTTCAATGCGCTCAATAAGCTCAGGGTCAAGGCCTTGAGCACCATGGTATTTAGAGGAGCTGCCAGAGCTGCTAGAACTTGAGGTGTTGGTAGATAGCTCTCCGCTACCGCCGCCTAAACGGCTTTGAACGTCTGAACCCATTCCCTGAATCTGTGCGAGCATTCGCTCAACGGGGCCGCCGGGTGCTGCTTGCACGATAATGAAGTTTAAGAGCATGATACCGAGTAGTGTCGGTATCATAAGAAGAAGTCTGCGAAGAATGTAGGCGCTCATTACTTACGGAACCACCACGTATCGATCGCTACTCCGGATTTGGGGGAAATTTCAGGTCTCGCAAGGCTCTTAGTGTAAGCGATACGCTCAACCGGGTTATACCAGTTAGGTATTACGTAGTGCCCGTGTAGTAGAACTCTGTCGAGAGCACGAGTTCGATTAACTAAAGACTTTCTGTCTGGCGCACTGATGACAAGATCAACAAGCTTATCCACGACAGGGTCTTGTATTCCGGCAATGTTTCTAGAACCCTGCGTATTGGCTTTTGATGAATGCCAGTATTCTCTTTGCTCGTTACCTGGTGAATTTGACTGACCAAAACCACCAACCATCACATCGAAGTCAAAAGAGCGGCGGCGATTTATATACTGGGTAGTATCTACGACGCGGATACCGGCTTCAATTCCAAGTTTTTCAAGATTTTTAATAAAGGGTTGTACTACACGCTCAAAGTCTTTCTGGAATAATAAAAACTCGAATGAAAAGGGCTTTCCGCTCTGCTTATTTGTCAGCTTGCCATCCTTCACAGACCAGCCTGCTTCTTTCAGTAACTTGATGGCTTTCCTTAAATTTTTTCGCAAGCTTGCAGGTTTTTCTGTGCTAGGTGAACGGTATTCACTTGTAAAAACAGATGATGGAAGTTGGTCTCTAAAGGCTTCAAGGGTGCTTAGCTCTTCACCAGTCGGCAAGCCCCGCGAAGCGAGTTCAGAGTTCTCAAAATAACTATTACTGCGTGCATATTGCCCATTAAACAAATTCTGGTTGGTCCATTCAAAGTCAAATGCATAGGCGAGCGCCTGTCTGACACGGCTATCCTTGAAAAGTTCTCTACGTGTATTGATAACAAAAGCCTGAAGACCGGCTGGGCGCTCGTGCTTAACTTCTTCTTTGATCAGTTCGCCGTTATCAAACTTTGGGCCGACGTAGGCGTTAGCCCAGTTGCGTGCAGTGTTCTCAATGCGGAAATCAAACTCGCCAGCTTTGAAAGCCTCCAATGCAACAGTGTTATCTTTGTAATATTCGTATACGATTTTATCGAAATTATACATACCCTTGTTAACCGCAAGATCTTTTGCCCAGTAGTTTGGGTTTTTCTTCAGTGTGACCGAGCGACCAGGGTCAAAGCTGTCGATCATGTAAGGGCCGTTGCCGACAGGAATATTTAGCGACGATTTACCGAAATCGTGTTTACTCCAATAGTTTTTGGAAAAAATCGGGAGTTGACCAATGATGAGCGGGAGTTCTTTATTTTGATTGGTAGCAAACTCAAAATGAATGACTGAATCTGAGCGAACCTCAACGTTTTTNACATCGGCATAGTAAGCTGCATAGAATGGTTGTGCTTTTTCATGCTTCGTTAGTGTTTCGAAACTGAACTTTACGTCGTCTGCTGTTATGGGGCTGCCATCAGAAAACTTGGCATTAGGGTTTAGCTTGAATGTAACTGATGAACGGTCATCAGGCGTCTCGATTGTTTCGGCAATTAGTCCATATTCGCTGAAAGCTTCATCACTCGCATGCTTTGTGAGACTTTCATACAAGTAGCGAACACCCGCGGCAGAAACGCCTTTAATAATATAAGGGTTGAAACTGTCGAAGTTATCACCGACAACGCCTAGTTTTAATGTGCCACCCTGGTTTGCAACAGGGTTGACGTAGTCAAAATGCTCAAAAGACGGGTCGTATTTTAACGAACCATGCATTGCAATACCGTGCTGAGGATTTGCAGCAATAGTGAAAGTTTGAAAGATGAGAGTAAAAAACAAAGCGAATTTAAAATGCATGGCTTATTTTGCTTATTGTAAATGTAGTTGAAAAATCTAGTCTCAATGCACACTTTAGTGCAAATTACAGGATGAAAGATCGTAAAGTTAAATGATAGACTCGTCTATAGCTTTTATCACCTTAAAGGCTTACGAAATATTTAGTTAGGCAAAACTGTTATTTAAGTTCGTTTTTTACAAGGCCGCAACGCTGGCATTTTGACACCGTTACAAGCTTGCCCTGTTTAACGTCGAACTTTGAGTTGCTTATAACCTTCCACTTATGAAAGCCGCTTTTGCATAAAGTTTTGCCTTTATGCTTGGCCTTTGGGGATGGTTTTTTAAAGGGAATTACATTAGACATAATAAGAGCTTTCGTTGCTTGAAGGCCTGAATTCATCGTTATAAAAGGCTTAATGCCTATTAAGAGTTGTTGCAATACTGATGTTACCAAGACGCTACTTAGATCGCTACGCCTTATTTGTTGGCCTTAGTTTTTTGCTGCATGCGATTATAATCGGCGTGGTTATGCTTGCTCAGGTGGATAAAGATGAAGAGGAAGAAAAGCAGCATAAAGTTCTGATAAAATTAGATAATCCTATTAATGAAGAGGAAGAGGAAGAGGAAGAGGAGGAGGAAGAGGAAAAGCCTTTAACAGAAGAGAAAGCTAAAGCAGAGAAAGCTAAAGCAGAGAAAGCTAAAGCAGAGAAAGCTAAAGCAGAGAAAGCTAAAGCAGAGAAAGCTAAAGCAGAGAAAGCTAAAGCAGAGAAAGCTAAAGAAGAGAAAGC
>NZ_LWFE01000821.1:0-397 GCF_001635675.1 Oleiphilus sp. HI0061
CGATGGTTGAGAGTGACCGCGACTTTATTCATTTCAAGATCATGGCTTTTATGTGTTGTTTGATCTTTGTGATCGGCTTATACAGTCTAATTAAGTGGTCTTCTGTTGGTTACGACGCACTTGCCGCCTGGGCATGGTTGCTGGTCATTGGTGAGCCTCTATTGCTAATTGCGAACAAGATGGATCGCTTTCCTAGAATGCTGATAGCAAATACACAGGTATTCCTGGCATCTACGTATTGTGCTTGCCTGGTTTATTATCTTGGCGGTCTGCAGTCAGCTCATTTTTACTGGCCTGTTGTATTGATCGGTTTAGCGTTTACGGTGTGTGACCGAAAGTGGGGTGCCTTTTGGAGTGCGGTAATGTTTGCCGAAGTAGTTGTGTTTATCGTGTTGGA
>NZ_LWFE01000822.1:0-316 GCF_001635675.1 Oleiphilus sp. HI0061
CGATATCGCTGGTGTTCAGATCAACGATCTGAAAATCCACAACCATCGTGGTGACACTTCTGGTCTAGACGGATTGAATGCATTCGGTTTCGCTCACTCAATGCGTGACATCTACGCTGTTAAAGACGCAGTTCTTGATCTAGGTTCTGTTGCTTTGAACCCAGCTCAAGATATCCAGGGTGGCAACACAAGAGAAGGTTATGTTGACGGTATCGCAATCAACACTACTTCTAAGTTTGACCTAGATATCGGTTCATTGTCTTTCGGTGACACTGGTACTTCTATCGGTGAAATCTACTTGACTGATGTGACTAAC
>NZ_LWFE01000823.1:0-276 GCF_001635675.1 Oleiphilus sp. HI0061
GAACGTGCCTTTGTAAGGCACAATCCGATATGACACCGATCTTAGGTCTCGCTTCCGGCACATTCATTTAGCCAATGAACCGCTCAATATTTTCCAGTAAATCATGTTCCTGGAAAGGCTTACCAAGATATTCATTCACACCGATAGAAAGTGCCCGTTCTTTGTGCTTTTGGCCGGTTCGGGAGGTAATCATGATGATTGGCACATCTTTCAAGCGTTCGTCATGCCGTACCAGTGTTGCAACCTCAAAACCGTCCATACGTGGCATTTCGATAT
>NZ_LWFE01000824.1:0-1056 GCF_001635675.1 Oleiphilus sp. HI0061
GTGAAAATGATTGCCATATTCCTAACGAGCCAGAAGATTCAACACAACCTACCCTGGCTATCGTTACTAAAATCGACCTTGGCGCTTCACATGATATGGCGCTTTCAGATATAAAATCCAGCTGCATCGCCGCCCCCATTGCCACAATCTACGCATCATTGAACGCCGTGTATATGGTAGAAAATGAATACAGTTACGAAAACGCAAATGATTCATCTTATAGCAGTACGGTCTACAAGCTAGACTATTCGGACAATGGTCTAGAGTTTGCTGGAAGCGTAGCCCTAAGCGGCCAAGTAGGCTGGAATGAACAGTTCAGACTTAGCGAGTATCAGGATCATCTGCGAGTCGTGACCACTGACCATTCCAGCACAGAGAGAAATATACATCGGCTACATACCATCAATATTGATGATACAGAGCTGAACCTGAATGCAACAATCCCTAATGAATCGGCTCCGGAAGCTATCGGAAAACCAGGAGAGTCAATCTACAGTGTTCGATTTGACGGTGACAAAGCTTATATCGTGACCTTTAGACAAATCGACCCATTTTATGTACTTGACTTATCTAATCACGACTCTCCTCGCGTCGCAGGTGAATTAGAACTGCCCGGCTTTTCAAACTACCTTCACCCCTTCGGCGATACACTTGTCTTTGGCCTAGGCCGCGGCTCGGAAGGTGGCGTCGCAACAAATAATATCAAACTCGCACTGTTTGACGTGAGCGATATGAGCAACCCGCTATTAGTGAATGAAGTACTGCTTGAAGGCGACACATCATATTCTCCTGCCGAATACACTCATACGGCCTTAAGTATCTTACCCGGCAACGATGAACACTCATGGCGTCTAGGTTTTTCAGCGAGCATATTAGAGGACTGGCAGTGGCAAAAAGACGCCTACTATCTTTTTGAGGTCAGAGATACTGAACACCCTGAGGGTGCTAGTCTAAATCAAGCCGGAAGCATAGTCGGTAGCGAACTCGGCACCGGGCAGTCAGGTAGTTATTACTATTCATCCTACGACCGAGGGGTTCTCACTGGCACTCACGTTC
>NZ_LWFE01000825.1:0-209 GCF_001635675.1 Oleiphilus sp. HI0061
AGAATACTACGATAACACCACCGATCGCACCAATGATCGTTGCTAGTAGTGGAGAAGGATCAGCAGGCTCTGCAGTGATCGCAACCAAACCTGCTAGTGCGCCGTTCAATGCCATTGTAAGGTCAGCCTTACCGAATAGAATACGTGCAACGATCAATGCAGCGATCAAACCACCTGCCGCAGCAGCGTTAGTGTTCAAGAATACGCTT
>NZ_LWFE01000826.1:0-216 GCF_001635675.1 Oleiphilus sp. HI0061
CTTACCGGAAAGCAAAGCTAGGGGCAGCGTAATATCGAGAGAAGTATTCGCGCTAACCTGAATATTCTGCGGCTCATGAAAAATTGCCGCGTAATCGGGTACTGGATAAGCAGGAACTGCCGAAACGCTAGCTGAGTTAAACACATCTACCAAAGGTCTTAACTTATAGTTGCCCGGCGATACTGCAAACTCAAAATGGCCCTGCGTATCAGTGAG
>NZ_LWFE01000827.1:0-269 GCF_001635675.1 Oleiphilus sp. HI0061
GTGAATACACGATGCAAGAGGCCTACGAGAAGACGGGGCGGAGTATTAATATCACTGTTTCGCCTGTCCAGGCTCATCAAAAGGCTAGATTATTGTCAGGTTACACATCTCCATACATGCTAACGTGGAGTGCATCGTTAGCGTCTTGCGCAGTTCCAGGAATTTTCCCCCCGGTTAAACTGCTTAAGAAAGATGAACATGGACACAACGTACCGTATATGCCCCGCTTACGCTGGGTTGATGGCAGCATGGTTAGCGACTTGCCAATC
>NZ_LWFE01000828.1:0-417 GCF_001635675.1 Oleiphilus sp. HI0061
GCTTGTGCTGCTGAACTTAGCGCGTAGTTTCCTGAATTCATCATATGCCGAGAAGCTATTTAGGTTCATCAGATAGGCCCTGATGGATTCATTTATAGTCTCGAATTGAGCTACCTCATGTTGTTGGTTCTCATTCCTGAATTTAGGTACAAGACCGCATCCTTTTTTAAAGCACCAGTGGCCAAATAGGTTGTTTCCTTGCTTAGCGAAACGACTGGTCCCCCAGCCAGACTCAATGGCCGCTTGTGCCAGTACCATAGAAGCAGGGACGGTATCAACACGCTCTAGCAGTCTGCCAAGTGTCTGACTTGGGTTGGTAGTTGGCACAACCTTGTATTTCATTGCAAGCGCTTTAAGCCAATTTCTGTCGTATTGGTTCAGGCTGGCGGCACCATTTTTTTTTATGGAAGTGCTCAT
>NZ_LWFE01000829.1:0-8590 GCF_001635675.1 Oleiphilus sp. HI0061
AGCATCAATTCCCCCTATTAGAAGAAGGGGGCGTCAAGGCATGAGAACGCGCTTTCCTTTTTTCAACAATGAAGAAGAAGACGTAGAAATCAATATGACACCAATGTTGGATGTCGTATTCATTCTGCTAATTTTCTTTATTGTTACCACCAGTTTCATTCGCGAAGCGGGCGCTAACATTAACCGCCCTCAAGCCCAGACATCCAGCACACTGCCTCAACAGGCAATTATTGTAGCAATCACAGCTCAAAATAAAGTGTGGATCGATCAACGGCAAGTTGAACCACAAACCATCAGACGCAATATTGAGCGTTTATTGAGTGAGTCGCCAGAAAGCACTGTCATCCTCCAGGCCGATGAGCATGCACGGACCGGTTTATTGATACAGGCATTGGACCAGTGCAAACTTGCAGGCGCCAAGAACATCGCCGTTGCGACACGCAAAGAATCAAACAGTGGAATCTAGGTTTATGGATAACACCATTTGTCGACTGCCGCTAAGTCAAAGCCTTACACGTTGGGTACTCGCCGCCCTATTAGCCATAATCTGTGTATTAGCCATTAGCAAGCTTATGACGAGTCTGATTACTCCGCTTAGCGTCGAAGCTGCGATCTACAAATTTCTCAGCATTGACTTCATTCGGATTGAAGCAAACTCTTCAAGCGCGCCCGAGCAAGAAGAAGAGCTGCCACCACCCGAAGAAGCAGAACCTGAACCACCCAAACCCAAACTAATCGATCAAGCAGCGTTTAACCCCCGGCTTCCAAAGCTTTCGCTAGACTTGAGCCCTATCGATACACCTTCGGTGCCACTTTCATTAAGCCCACCTGAATTCCCGGCAAGTTCCCTTAAACCCATACAAAGTGCCGCCCCGAGTTTTGATGAGCAACTGTTTCCCTTGCTCACGCCAGACCCGCTCTACCCCAGAAGAGCAAAACGCGCAAGACTGGAAGGATGGGTTAATATTAGCTTCACTATAGGCTTGAATGGAAGCGTGAGTGATGTACAAGTCCTAAGCGCCGAACCAGAGGGCATTTTTGAAAACAACACCATACGTGCCGTCAAAAATTGGAAATTCAAACCTCAGCTTCTCGGGGGAAAGCCTAGCACTCGTCGGGTTGTTCAAACCATTAATTTTACTCTGGAAAAATAATGCTTTGGTTTATGTTTCGACACGCACATAGACGCCTTACTTTCCTGGTATTATCCGTGGCTTTGCTGAGCACCGGCGAAGCCTGTTCTGCTGACTATTCATTCAATGTACCGAGCGAGGTTTTGGAGTTACAGCCGAACAAGCATGCCCAAATCAATAGCCGAACCCAGCGAACACTTGCCCAAGCCTGGAGCGACTTTGAAAAGCAGCAAAGTGCCAAAGCACTTAGCACTCTAGAACGCGTTATTTCTGAAAATCAGCACAATCCCGTGGCTACATCTTATGCGCTCTATTCTGCCTCTCAGATCCTTGCTCAACTCGAACAATATGAACTGGCGATTGGCTTAATACAATTGCTTTTACGACTAGACTCTCTGAATGAGTCGTCCCAGGTTAAACAACATCTGCTGCTTGCCCAGCTGCAAATTCAAACAGGGCACTTTAGTGAAGCAAGCCAAGCGCTGCAAACACTCATATCATCCCAACAACCGAATCAGAGTATAGAACCAGAACAGCTAAGTGAGTGGTATTACTTACTGTCTTATTCACAGTTCCAGACTAAAGACTACTCAAACTGCTTTAACAGCGCCAAACATGCCTTAAAATTGGCTCACCCTAAGCAAGAAGCGCTTTATCAACTACAACTCAATAGCTTATTAGCGCTTAAAGATTACCCCGCGAGCAGACTTATCATCGAGAAGCTAATATCGCTCGAACCCACCAAAAAGGCTTATTGGCAACAATGGGTGCGTATAGCGATTCAATTAGGTGAGCATCAACAAGCCCTATCGGGCATGGAACTACTAAAAGAAACACAAGCCCTTAGTGCTACAGAAGTTTTACACTTATCACAATTACAGCTATCAGAAGGCCTACCTTTCCAGGCAGCTCTAATCCTCGAAGCCGCTCTAAGCGAGAAAACTGTCAAAGCCACAGCTGCGAATATTAAAAGGCTAGCCTATAGCTGGGAACAGGCAGGCCATAATGAGAAAGCCATAGATATACTAAGTTCTAGCTCCTTTATCACCAACTACCAGGACTCTGCTGACAACCTAGCAATTTTAAAACAGTTAAGCCGGCTCTTGGTTAAACAGGCCTTATGGAATGAAGTGATTCAAGTCATCCACGAGGTGAGTGGAGGTTCCTACATGCAATGGTTAGCTCTCGAGAAAGACTATAACAAAGACAAGGTTTTGATCGGTCTGGAGTTAGGTAGGTCTTTATTTTATTCTGACAAACTCAATATGGCTGAAACTTTGTTTACTGCGCTTGACGATCACTTGAGTAAGCTAAAACAAAGCAAGGCAAACCGCCACCAAGCCGACACTATCGATATTCACATCATCGAAAAACAATTAGCTCAGTGGACAAATTACCTTGCCAACATTAGCAAGCATTAGACGTTTAAAAGTCGATAATGCCTTGGACAGGCTCATCTATCGTAAGCTGCATTAACTCTTCATTACTGAGATTTTTGTACTTATCTGCTAGCTTGGCAATGCTCTTAACCAGCCCTCGGCAATCTTTTCCTGCCGCCTCACACTTATCCATATAGCGCTTAACAGTTGGCTGAAATGCCTTGACCCATGCTTGCTGCTCAGGCTCACTAAACTTTATAATTTCAACACCCTGCTCGGCCAAGGTATTTTGTGCAGTTTGTGCAAATTCTTCAGTGCGCTGCACAACAGCCAAAGCCAATTTCTGCTGAAAGTCCGACAGTAACTGCTTGGTTGGTTTATTCAGCCGATCAAAGCTACGACGATTCATACAAGTCTCAATGGTCGTTGGTGCAATATTCAACTCTGTATAGTACTTGGCTTGCTCATAAATTTTAAAAGGAATAAAGCCCATATCAACCCAAACGATTGCATCAACCACGCCTTGCTGTAGGGCTGAATAGATCTCTGGAAACGGAATACGAACAACAGAGTAGCCTAAGTCTTCTGCCGCACCCGGCGCATTCATAAATGACACCACCTTTTTGCCTTTTAAGTCTTCAGGTCTACGAATAGGTGTTTTGCTCATTAAGCTTAGAGGTCTCACTGGCATAACATGTGCTGGATAAACACCTCGTCGAGTGAACTCCTCAGCCAAGCCATCAGCCATTAGCTCGTTCACAATTCGTGCAGTTAAGTAAGGGTTGGAAGGGGCTATATAGGGGAGCTGGATGGTTTTAAACAACTCAAAACCTTTTGCTTCGGCCAGTGTATAACACGTCCCAAAATCAGCCACGCCAGCGCGTAAAGCTTTGAAGCCTCCGGTGACACCATAGAGAGACCCACCGCCATACATTTTAATTTGCAATTCGTTGTTGGTTTTACGTTGTATCCAATCAATCCCTTTCTGCCAAACCGGTGGTAAATGAGAAACAGGAGGCGCCGGGTGTGCAAACTTCCACTGTGTCACTTTGCCACTCGTCGGGATCGAACCACCCTCCTCTAGCAACCAGGCGTCAACAGGTGTCGCGGAATAGGAAGTTGACGCGCCACTCATGAAGGCCAACACAAACCCAAGCATACGAAGCATTGCTTTAATTCTCTTAAACAACTCTTTTTATCTTTTATTATCGATATTGTTAACACTTAACGCCTGACTGACAGCCAGTTGGATATCCATAATTATGACAAATATCAATTCATGGACTACATTGTATAAACCTACAGTTCTATAAGAGATTGGTCAACGTGTCAGCCACAATCACCGACGATATTCCCTATTCAGGTTACTGCGCCCCTGGCTATGAAGCCGTGAAGGAGGCTTTTCTAGTAAACCTCAAAGAACGGAATGAAATTGGCGCTAGCGTTGCCGCCTATAATCACGGCGAAAAGGTAGTCGACTTATGGGGGGGGGGGTTATAAGGATAAAGGTAAAACACAACTCTGGGAGGAGGATACTCTTTGCTGCGTTATGTCCGTTACCAAAGCTATCGCTTCCCTCGCTGTACTCTCACTTGCGGACAGAGGAATCATCGATCTCGACCAGCCTGTCTGCACGTATTGGACAGAGTTTGCTCAGGCGGGAAAAGACAAAATCACAGTACGCTGCGTTTTGGCTCAACTCGCAGGCGTTCCTGTTGCCGATGCAGCGCCTGCCGGTTCCCTCTATCAAAAAGGGGTTGTCGAGCAAGCATTAGAAGTTCAAGCACCACTTTGGCCCGCAGGCTCTACTCCCTGCTACCACTCTTTTACTCATGGCCCTCTGTGCCAGGCTTTGATCAGTAAGTGTACCGGTCAAACCTTAGGGCAATATTTGCAAGAAGAAATATTTGGGCCAAACAATATTGAATTCTACCTAGGCATGAATGAAAGCCAGATTACTCGTTGCGCCGATATCGTCATATCTAATGGTGTTCCTACCTTACAACAAGTCAACGACCCAAACTCTTTACTTGCTAGAGCTTGGAAACCAATCCCGGACCCTCAGCGTATGTTTGAGGACCCTGATTTCCGAACCCACGAGTTCGGGTCTGGCAATGGCCATAGTAACGCTAGAAATATCGCAAAGATTTATAGCCTATTGTCAATGGAAGGAACTATCGATGAACTCAATCGAGACCATCGACTTATCAGCAAAGCGGCCTTGGAAGACGCGATAAAAGAGCAGTGGGATGGTGTTGAAGTCATGACCCACCGCCACTTTCGCTATGGAACGGGCTTTATGTTGAACAACCCGTATTTTAAAACAGGTGACAACCCTAGAAGCTTCGGCCACCCCGGTTTAGGCGGCGCTATTGCTTTTGCTGACCCAGATGCAAAAATCAGCTTTGGCTATTGTGGCAATCGAGTACACCCGATTAATGAAACAGGGCCCTGCGCCAAAGCCTTAATTGATGCTTTGTACAGCTGCATATAGCAACGCCAGCCAACTAAACCTAAGCAGTCACTGGCCCGCTATGAAAACGAAATTCTTCATCTGGCTGCTCGATTAATTCCTGCTCTTTCTCTCTGAAAAAAGCGACTCTCTCGTCGAGCCCTTCTTTGCAATAACCCGAAGCAAGTTTTAGATAGTCTTGATAGTGACGAGACTCCGACTTGAGCAAAGAAATATAAAAGTCCTTTAACTCATCGTCTAGCAAGGGCGCTGTCTTGGCAAAGCGCTCGCAGGAGCGCGCTTCAATAAATGCGCCAATGATCAGTAGATCAATCACACGGTCAGGATCTTGTTTTCGGACAGAATCTCTAAGCCTTGCTGCATAGCGTGATGCCGTCATGTGACCGTATGCCAGTTTACGTTTTTTGATAAATTTCATTACCTGTTCGAAATGCCTGAGCTCTTCACGAGCCAAGCGAGACATCTTCATCAGCAAGTCTGGATTACCCGGATAACGGTGAATCAGGTTAAGCGCTGTCATTGCTGCTTTCTTCTCACAGTGAGCGTGATCCAGCAGCATGATATCCTGATTAGCCAGGGCATTTTCGACCCAAAGGTCAGGGGTTTCACAGCCAAGAAAGCTATATATTTCACTTAAGTCCTGGTTTATCTCACTCACAAACATTACTCACTGATATCTTCATCTAAATTTAAAAATTCTTTCATAGCACACCAAGACGCTAGCTTATCCTCTTTCGACATGGCTGCATTGGCAGGACTGGTCGAAGGTAAGTTCAGGGTTGTATCAGGAGTAACTGAAACGCCGATAAACTTCTTGTACAACTTGGCTGCAGCCTGACCGTTAAACGCAATCAGCTTAATACTCGGGTTCTGTTCAAGCATGCCTTGAATATCATTCGCCTTCATAGTGGACTGGTCGATATTCGAATCCAGACTTCCTGGGCGGTAGCATGAATGAGCGACATCCCAAATCGCGATACCGCAGCGTTTAGCCTCTTCCAGGCGTTGCACATAAGGCAAGGCCAGGTCAAAACTGCATAGTTGCGCCAATATCCACCAGAAGGCATTGCGAGGATGTCCGTAGTATTGCTGCTCTTGCAGGGATTTAACACTGGGCATCGTGCCTAATATTAGAACTGTTGGCTCTTCTCCAAGCACCGGAGGAAAGCCTTTATCGATTACTTTTTGCGTTTCAGCCATTATACTTCACACTAATAACGCTAGAACTTTAATGCCACCGCTGAAGATGCCTTGATCGCCTTCTGCGTTGCCGCCTCAATTGTTTCATCCAAGGCCAGTGCAACCCCCATACGGCGTTGCCCCTTTACTTCGGGCTTGCCGAACAAGCGCAAGTGCACATCAGTATCAGACAAACATTCTTCAAGGTTACCAAAGCAAAGTTGTTTGGACTCCCCCTCAACCAAAATGACCGAGGACGCTGCCGGACCAAGCTGTTTAATCTGGGGAATAGGCAATCCAAGAATAGCCCGCGCATGCAAAGCAAACTCAGAAAGATCTTGCGATACTAAGGTCACTAAGCCTGTATCGTGTGGCCTAGGTGAGACTTCACTAAACAAGACTTCATCGCCTTTTACGAATAACTCAACGCCAAAGATACCATTGCCACCCAGGTTTTCAGTCACTTTATGAGCGATATCCTGAGCCGCTGCCAAGGCCTTTTCGCTCATTGCTTGAGGCTGCCATGACTGTTGATAATCACCATTCTTTTGGACATGGCCAATCGGCGCACAGAAACTTGTCTGACCAGCGTGGCGAACAGTTAATAAGGTTATCTCATAATCAAAGTCGACAAAGCCTTCGATAATGATGGTGCCTGCCCCTGTACGGCCACCTTCTTGTGAATATGCCCAAGCGGCATCAATACCATCCTCAGTCTTCACAGTGCTCTGGCCTTTGCCAGAGGAGCTCATAATCGGTTTCACCACACACGGCAAACCAATCTCCTGAAGCGCTTGTCGATAAGCCTCATAATCGCTGGCAAACTGATAGGGAGAGGTTTTTATGCTCAAATCCTCTGCCGCCAAGCGCCGAATACCTTCGCGATTCATGGTGAGATTAACTGCACGTGCAGAGGGAATAACCTGGTAGCCTTCTTTCTCTAGCGCCACCAATTCAGCGGTCGCAATGGCTTCGATTTCTGGCACAATTAAGTGTGGTTGCTCTTTCTCGACCACCTCTCTAAGCGCTTTTGGGTCAAGCATATCGATCACGTAACTGCGATGTGCGACTTGCATCGCCGGTGCATTGGCATACCTGTCCACAGCAATCACTTCGACACCAAAGCGCTGTAATTCGATAACCACTTCTTTGCCCAGCTCACCAGAGCCGCAAAATAATACCTTTGTTGCCGTAGGCGATAAGGGCGTGCCAATGCTAGTCATTTTGATAAACCTGTTGTCAGTTGTTAGGATAAATCTAGATATAGGATTTCTGTTCGCGCTCTTTAGCGAGCTCTAGTATTTTTTTCTTTTCAGTATTGTCCATGCCCCACCAGCGGGATATTTCGTCACCCGTGCGGTGACAACCCACACAGACATCATTTACATCAAGTGCACAAATACTGACACATGGAGACGGGACTTCATTCATTTCTTCTGGCATACAACTACTCTTCGCTAACGACTATTCGGCAACTACTTTCTAATAAAAACATAAAATGTGAAACGTCGATCTTAACAGGCAAACACTTAGTCCTCCAGAATCAACCCTGATTCATAGCGCTGACCGTTTTGAACATAGTGCGCTGCACTTAGACTGAGCATTTGAATCTCCTGCTCACTTAAAGCACGTTTCACCTTGCCAGGACTACCCAGCACCATCGAGCCATCCGGCACGACCATATTTTCAGGTATCAAGGCGTTCGCGCCAATCAAACAATTCTTACCAATTTTCGCGCCATTCAGTACAACGGCATTAATACCAATCAAGGAATTCTCTCCGATATGGCAACCGTGCAACATGACCTTGTGGCCAATCGTCACATTTTTCTCTATTTGTAAGGGAAAGCCCGGGTCAATATGAAGAACAGAACCGTCTTGAATATTGCTATTTTCACCAATGATAACTTTATCGTTATCCGCACGAATCACCACATTAAACCAGATGCTAGCACCCTCATGGACTTCGATATCGCCAATTAATGATGCGTTTGGCGCAACAAACGCTGCGTCACCAATAAATTTTGGTTTTTTGCTTCCCAAGGAGTAGATCATTTACCTTCACCGTCAAAAATTGTTATGTTCGCATCAAATGCAATATTCATCAGTTCAACAAGCACCACGGCAGACAAGCCCCAAATTTCATAACGCTCGCCCTGATGGTGGTAATCATAGCTTGGCACAGAGAATGCCAGACCTTTGTAGGTCATTCTATCACGACGCACGGGTTCTTCATTTAAAAAGAAACTCACCGGCACTTTGAAAATACTGTCTAGTTCATCTAGATTTGGCTTTAATTCTATCTCTGGCTCCACCAGGCCGACAAAAGGCGAAACACGAATACCGTGCAGGGATATCACCTGACTCAAAGGCCCTAGCAGCTCAACTTGTTCAGGGTGGACGCCAATCTCTTCATGACACTCTCGA
>NZ_LWFE01000830.1:0-237 GCF_001635675.1 Oleiphilus sp. HI0061
GTAACTCGTTGGGTAATGGTACGGGCTCTGCAGGTACGATGCTTGACAACTTACGGCTTGAGATTGACATCGCCGGTGATGGTACCGACGGTGATAATGAGCTTGCATATGGTTTTTCCAATATGCGTGATATTGCTCAGATGTATGTAAATGATGGGAATACTGATACGACGTTTGTTAGTGTTGCAAACGGTATTGACTCAACTCGTGATAACGCTGTAATTGACGATAAGCGCA
>NZ_LWFE01000831.1:0-203 GCF_001635675.1 Oleiphilus sp. HI0061
CGGCAGGTTGGTACACTTTAGGAAGCAAAACCGTACCTGCGACAAATAGAAAGTTCCAACCAATACCTAGCAACACCAATCCAAGCCAATAATGCATCACATTCTGACCTGAAAGCGCTATCATCAAACACACCGTATAAGCTGCCAAACCAGCCAGCATCAAGCGATATTCACCAAACTTTGAAATCAGATATCCACTCACT
>NZ_LWFE01000832.1:0-326 GCF_001635675.1 Oleiphilus sp. HI0061
GACACCGCACAATACTTTGTTTTACATGGCGATGCCGCCAAGTATGTTTACCGTGATCCCTGATTGCTTGTCAAAGAGTCAATTGTTGGATCAGTGTGAAGGCTGGAAGCGCATCGTGGTCGAGAAGCCTCTAGGTTATGACTTGGAATCTGCAATCGAGCTAGACCATGGTTTGCATTCCTATTTTGATGAATCCCAGATTTATCGTATCGATCACTATTTGGGAAAAGAGACCGTTCAAAACCTACTGGTTTTTCGCTTTGCTAATGGCATGTTTGAACCATTATGGGATAGAAATTATATTGATTATGTTGAGATAACCGGCG
>NZ_LWFE01000833.1:0-470 GCF_001635675.1 Oleiphilus sp. HI0061
TCTGTGATCGGAAAGTAGGATAAAGCTTTGTCTCCGCCAATATCCAAGGTACGCATGGTGACATAATTCGGTGCAAACGCTTCCAGTTGCTCGCGATAGCAGTCCATCTGCTCTTGCTCACTTGGGAAACGCTCATTGATCATGAATGGCACTTCAGTTCGATATAGACCAACACCTTCAGCGCCTTGATTCAGTGAACGAACAACATCAGTCATTAAACCGGTATTCACCCAGGCACAGATGCGATGCCCGTCTTTAGTTTCGCAGGGTAGGCTCTTTAACTTCTCTAAGCCTTGATCCAGCGCCTTCTCTTCTTCGACGATCTGCTCATAGTAGCCACGCAGCTCTTCAGAAGGGCAGGCAAAAATATCACCATTGTAGCCATCGACTATTAACTCTTTATCGTCCAGCTGTGTGAGTGGCATATCCACCACACCCATGACAGTGGGAATCCCCATCGCTCTGGCTAA
>NZ_LWFE01000834.1:0-384 GCF_001635675.1 Oleiphilus sp. HI0061
TGAGCCACGGTGATAAAGTTACTGCGATGCCTGAAGGTTTTGAGTTGATGGCCTCAACTGAATCTTGCCCTATTGCTGGGTATGTACTGTGCAGAGAAGAATTTCTTTGGTATCCAGTTCCACCCTGAAGTAACGCATACCCTGCAGGGTGAGCGTATTTTAAGTCACTTTGTAAAAGATATTTGTGGTTGTGAATCACTTTGGACGCCAGCAAAGATTATTGAAGATCAGATTGAACGAGTTCGTGCCCAAGTGGGTGATAAGAAGGTCTTGCTAGGTCTATCTGGAGGTGTTGATTCTTCAGTGGTTGCGGCGCTATTGCATAAAGCCATTGGTGATCAGTTAACCTGTGTTTTTGTCGATAACGGCTTGTTACGTAAGAAC
>NZ_LWFE01000835.1:0-290 GCF_001635675.1 Oleiphilus sp. HI0061
CCGATAAAATCACAGGCACAATATATAACATTGAGATGAAATTAGGAAGACTCATGTCATGAAATACAATATTTATTTATCTAGTGAAATTCATAGCGATTGGCGCGAGCGAATTGTGACAGGTTTGGAGTCGAACGGACTGGATGTAGAAGTCTATTCGCCGATCACTAACCATGAAGCAAGCGATGAAGTAGGCGTTAAAATTTTAGGGGAAGAAGAGAATAACTTCTGGAAAGATCACAAAGCAGCAAAAATTAACGCCTTGCGTACTATGACTCTGATTGAAAAGT
>NZ_LWFE01000836.1:0-330 GCF_001635675.1 Oleiphilus sp. HI0061
TTTGGGTGATACCTTTGATATTCATGGGGGCGGGCCAGACTTAAAATTCCCACATCATGAAAATGAAATTGCCCAGTCTGAAGGTGCAACCGGTCAGAAGTATGTGAACTACTGGATGCATGCAGGCGCTGTTCGTGTAAACAAAGAAAAGATGTCTAAATCTTTGGGTAACTTCTTCACCATTCGCGAAGTCTTGGAAAAGTATCCGGCTGAAGTGATTCGTTACTTCCTAGTGTCTAGCCACTATCGTAGTCAGGTTGATTATTCCGAAGATAACCTGGTTGAAGCGCAAGCAACCTTGGATCGTTTATATCAGTCTTTACGTGGTTT
>NZ_LWFE01000837.1:0-419 GCF_001635675.1 Oleiphilus sp. HI0061
ACACATGATGCCTCTTGTTGAGGTTATCCGTGGCGAGAAAACTAGCGAAGAAACAATCGCTACGACAGTTGCTTACGCTAAAGCAATGGGTAAGACGCCTGTTGTTGTTAACGACTGCCCAGGTTTCCTAGTTAACCGTATCTTGTTCCCATACTTCGGTGGCTTTGCTGCGCTAGTACGTGACGGTGCTGACTTCCAGCGCGTTGATAAGATCATGGAGAAATTCGGTTGGCCTATGGGTCCTGCTTACTTGCTAGACGTTGTAGGTATGGACACAGCTATTCACGCTGGTGAAGTCATGGCTGAAGGCTTCCCTGATCGCATGAAGAATGAGTTCCGTACTGCGATGGAAGTTATGTTTGAAGATGGCCGCTACGGTCAGAAGAACGACAAAGGCTTCTACACTTACGAGCTAGACC
>NZ_LWFE01000838.1:0-443 GCF_001635675.1 Oleiphilus sp. HI0061
CCCAAGTTGGCGGCGCTGTTTATACAGACGAAAATGGTACTTATCAATTTCAGGTAGAGGCAGGCACGTACAAAATTAAGCCTCATTTAAACCCCTTTGGTCGCGGCGAAGATTCAAGACCCACCTATCCCTTACCTGATTTTGCAACGGTGTTGTTTGCTGAAGAAAATATTGTTGTTGAGTCTGCTACGGTTCAAGATGTGATCTTGCCAATGGCTGTTTTGAGTGGAACCATTAGCGACAAAAACGGCTCACCAGTTGCCGCTACGCGCGTGACAATTAGCCATATCGCGTATCAGCAAAACGGAAACAGTGACACCGGTTTTTATTTGGAAAGTCAGGGCAAGTCGCCTGCGACCCATGCTTTGAGTGACGCTAACGGTGAGTTTGCATTAGCGCTGTTTACTAATCAAAGTACTGATATTAATTTTGTGCCGCCGCTA